>NZ_QSDP01000003.1:0-110112 GCF_003463685.1 Parabacteroides sp. AM58-2XD | reverse complement strand
GGTTCGCGAACCGCACCTACCAACGACGCTACATTCATTCACTTTTGACAATAACTGAACACAATACAATTATATTATGGATACAAGAAAGAATGAAAACGAACTGCACCTTCTGGGCGGTTCTACCGAATATAAACAAGATTATGCCCCGGAGGTGCTGGAAGCATTTACCAACAAGCATCAAGGCAATGACTACTGGGTACGTTTCAACTGCCCCGAATTCACCAGCCTCTGCCCCATCACCGGACAGCCCGATTTTGCGACTATCCATATCGACTACATACCCGATGTGAAGATGGTGGAAAGCAAGAGCCTGAAATTATACCTCTTCAGCTTCCGCAGCCACGGAGCCTTCCATGAAGACTGTGTCAACATCATCATGAAAGACCTTATCAAGCTGATGGACCCGAAATATATCGAAGTGACGGGTATCTTTACCCCTCGCGGCGGCATCAGCATCTATCCGTACTGCAACTACGGCCGGCCGGGTACCAAATACGAGCAACTGGCCGAACAACGCCTCTTCAGCCATAACGCATAAAAGTATTTTCCGATAGCAGATGCTACAACGTGGCAAATAATTATGTAGATTTGCAATCACTTAATTGTAAACCTACATAATTATTTAGACCATGAGGAATAGAAATTTCACTATCAAGGCTACACTGGCTGTTATGGCCTGCACCGCCTGCGTAAATCTGAGCGCACAGCAAAAAGAGTATCCGCAACCGGAAAAGATGACTCCGGGCATGTCGGAGTACTGGACGCCTCAACCCAAGATTGTAACTCCGGGAGATATCAAAACAAATTCCGCTCCGTCGGATGCCATCGTCCTGTTTGACGGCAAAGACCTCTCCGCTTGGGAAAGCACCAACGGCCAACCGGCCCAATGGACCGTTCACGACGGCGTATTTACAGTCAATAAAAAGACCGGTGATATCCAGACCAAACAGAAATTCAACAACTACCAGCTACATATCGAATGGTGCGTTCCTGAGAATATCACCGGAACCAGCCAGGGACGGGGCAACAGCGGTATCTTCATGCAAGGCCTCTACGAAGTTCAGATACTCGACTGCTACAACAACGAAACATACGTGAACGGCCAGACCGGCAGTATCTACAAACAGACACCGCCATTGGCAAACGCCATGCGTAAACCGGGCGAATGGAATGTATACGACATCATCTACACCGCCCCGATTTTCAAAGAAGACGGAACCTATCGCGTTCCCCCCAGCATCACCGTTATCCAGAACGGCATCGTTTTGCAGAACAACACGACCATCCTCGGAACAACCGAATATATCGGCTTCCCGAAAGTCGTACCCCACGGAGCCGGCCCGATTATCCTGCAAAGCCACGGCGACCCGAGCGAACCGATCAGCTTCCGGAATATCTGGTTGAGAGAGTTATAAGAATCAATAAGTAAAGTGTTTATATACGATGAAAACAAATAACCTATTCGGTATATGGCTGCTGTTCCTTTGTGCGACCGTCCTTTCCGGCTGCAACAACTATTTATTAAACGGCAAAGACGGAGATGAGGAAGAAGACAACGAAGAAGTATGGTATAACAATATACCGGAGGGAAACTTCTTTTCAAGAGGAAACACTTTACGATTCTATTATATAGATGAAAAGGGAAACGACCTCATCAACCCGAGCGACCTGAAAACCTTCCCTGTCTCGTGGAGCGAAGAGCTGGACAATCCGCTCGAACGTACTTACGACAACATCCGCGATGTCGAAAGCAACACCATCCGCTACAACGGCAATCACAACTGGATACTTTATGATTCGGAAGAACAGCTCCATTACTGCACGGTGAGCGCTTACGGAGATGAAAGACAAAGTACTTATACGTTCCCTATCTATGTAAACGGCGATACCGATAAAATGGAAATCACCTATAAATACACAGACAAGGGCGTTATCGGAGGAAAGTACTGGGGGAAAATCGTTTCCTGGAAATACAACGGCACACATATCTACTCGGATGACGATGAATATGACAAAAAGATATTCATCCGGAAATCCGGTGGCAAAACAACCGTTTCTCTCGAGCGATACGAAATCTGAGATTTCAGTCACACGATAGCACGCAGATTGAGCAGATAGCCGCAGATAATATATTTTAAATAATATAAACTGTGGTCATCTGCTCAATCTGCGTCATCTGTGTACTATCTACAAACTTTATATACCATTGTTATTAACAACAGCCCTTTCCTGTTTATCGGTGAAATTCCCGTATTCGTCTATGAACCACTGCCCTATTTCTATTCTGATTGTATAGTTTTTTAATGTAAAGTAGTTTTGCTTCCGTAACAAGGTAAAAAGAATGTTTAGGTCGCAAAACGAAAGCATTATGAAACAAGTATCTCTAATAATCCTCTCTTGCCTGCTTCTCCTGCCCGCCGGGATGAAAGCAGAGGACGACATGCCGAAGCAATGGACGCTTCGTAATTGTATAGATTATGCACTGGAGCATAATATCACTATTCGTCGAAACCGCATCAACGTCGAAAGTACCCAGGAAGATGTAAAGACGGCAAAAGCGGATTTCCTCCCCTCCCTGAGCGGTAATATCAGCCAGCGTATTGTGAACCGTCCGAACAGTGCGAGCGGCACTATCATCAGCGGCGACAACATCACCACCAGCGAAAGCAAAACCTCGTACAACGGAAGCTACGGCATCGACGCAAGCTGGACCGTGTACAACGGTAGCAAACGGGTGAACACGCTCAAACAACAGCAACTGAACAGCCGCATAGCCGAACTCACCGTCGACGAGAGCGAAAACTCCATCGAGGAAAACATCACCCAGCTTTACGTGCAGATACTTTATTCCGCCGAAGCCGTGAAGGTGAATGAATCGACACTGGAAGTAAGCCAGAAAGAGTTCGAACGCGGACAGGAACTGTTCAACGCCGGAAGCATCGCCTCCAGCGACCTCGCCCAACTGGAAGCACAGGTCAGCAACGACAACTACCAGCTGGTCACTTCGCAAACAACCCTGCAAAACTACAAGCTGCAACTCAAGCAACTTCTGGAACTCGACGGCGACTTCGAAATGGATCTTTTCCTGCCGCAACTCGACGACAGCAGCGTGCTGATTCCGCTCCCTACCAAGGATGACGTCTATCAGACCGCCCTCAACCTGCGCCCCGAGATCGAATCGGGAAAGCTGAATATAGAAGCCGCCGACATGAATATCAAGATTACCCGTGCCGGATACATTCCGAGCCTGAGCCTCAGCGCCGGCATCGGTACGACCAATGCCAACGCCAACGACTTCAGTTTCAGCGAACAGGTGAAACAGAACTGGAACAACTCGATAGGGCTGACCCTGAGCATCCCCATCTTCGACAAGCGGCAGACCAAAAGTGCTGTCAATAAAGCCAAACTGCAACGTCAGACCAGCGAACTGGACCTGATGGACAACCAGAAAACGCTTTACAAAACCATCGAAAGCCTCTGGCTCAGTGCCAACAGCGCACAGCAGCAATACGTAGCCGCCACCCAGAAACTGAAAAGCACACAGGCCAGCTACGCCCTTGTCAGCGAACAGTTCAACCTGGGCATGAAGAACACCGTGGAACTGCTCACGGAAAAGAACAACCTGCTGAGCGCACAACAGGAAACGCTCCAGGCCAAATACACAGCAATCCTGAATGCAGGTCTGCTGCGATTCTACCAGGGAGAAGAAATCGACCTGCTCTAAATTTCCAGTAAAGAAAAAATAAAACAGATAAAGATATGAACAAGAAACTTATTATCGGTATAGCAGGCGTGCTGGTCGTAGCCGGAGGAATCTGGTTCTTCACAGGTAAAACGTCGAAAGGCGGCATCCGGCTCGAGACAGCCAAAGTAGGCCGCAGCTCCATCTCAAACACAGTAACGGCAACCGGAACAGTCGAACCGGTGACCGAAGTCGAAGTCGGTACACAAGTATCCGGCATCATCGACAAGTTATATGCCGACTACAACGACGTAGTGAAAGCCGGCCAGCTAATCGCAGAAATGGATAAGGTCAACCTGAAAGCCGAACTCGCTTCCGCCCAGGCCCAGCTGGCTAGCAGCAAGACCGAATACGAATACCAGCAAAAGAACTATGCCCGTAGCAAAGTCCTTTTCGACAAGAAGCTAATCAGCGACGCCGATTACGAAACGGCCACCTACAACTACGAAAAGGCCAAAGCTGCTTACGAACAGAACCAGGCCTCGATGGTGAAGGTAAACCGCAACCTGGAATACGCGACCATCACCAGCCCGATAGACGGTGTCGTTATCAACCGCGCCGTTGAAGAAGGACAGACCGTTGCCGCCGGCTTCGAAACCCCGACCCTGTTCACCATCGCCGCCGACCTGACGAAGATGCAGGTAATCGCCGATGTCGATGAAGCCGATATAGGCAACGTAGAAAACGGACAGCGCGTCAGCTTCACCGTCGACGCTTATCCGAACGACGTGTTCGAAGGCCAGGTAATGCAAATCCGCCTGGGAGACAGCGAAAGCAGCAGTAGTAGCACCTCATCCACTTCGACGGTCGTCACATACGAGGTGGTCATTTCGGCCGACAACCCCGACCTGAAGCTGAAACCGCGTCTGACAGCCAACGTCACCATCTATACGCTTGAACGCGAAAACGTGTTGACAGTGCCGACCAAATCATTGCGTTTCGTCCCTGAAGAAGAGTTATTGCTGGGCACCGGCTACACCGCCGAAAACAGTGCGCAGGAAGCTCCCGCCGGCAAACGCATCATCTGGGTAAAACAAGGACAACAGCTGACTCCGAAAGCCATCACCGTCGGTTCTACCAGCGGCAATATGATTGAAGTGACCGAAGGACTGACCGAAGGCGAAGAAATAGCCGTAGACCTGGCTTCCGACGCTCCCGTCCCAATGGCTGAAACTGCCGAAAAGAGCCCGTTCATGCCGGGACCTCCGGGAGGGAATAAGAAGAAGTGATATTGTAAACTGTAACACACCCCTGCCCCTCCCAAGAGGGGAAAGGAAACTCCCGACACTACCTGTTTTCTAACAACAAATAGTAACTCTTCCCCTCTTGAGAGGGAGCAGGGGAGGTGTCAGAATTAAACAACAGAACGAACAATGAAAGAGATTATTAAATTAGATAATATCAAGCGTGACTTCCATGTCGGCGACGAAATCGTCCACGCCCTGCGGGGTGTCAGCTTCACGATACATGAAGGCGAATTCGTGACCATCATGGGGACCTCCGGCTCGGGAAAAAGTACGCTGCTGAACACGTTGGGATGCCTCGACACACCGACCAGCGGCGAATACTATCTCGACGGCGTCTCAGTCCGCACCATGGGGAAAAACGCCCGTGCCACGCTGCGCAACCGCAAAATCGGATTCGTATTTCAGAGCTACAACCTGCTGCCCAAAACGACAGCCGTTGAAAACGTGGAACTCCCCCTGATGTACAATCCCTCTTTCAGCGCCGCCGCCCGCCACGAGAAAGCCGTAGAGGCACTGGTGGCCGTAGGCTGGGCGACCGCCTGATGCACAAGAGTAACCAGATGTCCGGCGGACAGATGCAGCGCGTCGCCATCGCCCGTGCCCTGGTGAACGACCCGGCAGTTATCCTCGCCGACGAAGCGACGGGAAACCTGGACACACGTACCTCGTTCGAGATACTGGTACTTTTCCAGAAACTCCATGCCGAAGGACGTACCATCATCTTCGTAACACACAATCCGGAGATTGCCCAATACAGCAGCCGTAACATCACCCTGCGCGACGGGCATGTCACTGCAGATACAGTGAACAACAACATACAAAATGCGGCAGAGGCATTAGCCAAATTGCCGAAAAATGACGATTGATTATGAACGGAACAAACCTCATAAAAATAGCCCTCCGTGCCCTTGCCAACAACAAGTTGCGCGGATTCCTGACGATGCTCGGCATCATCATCGGCGTAGCCTCCGTAATTACGATGCTGGCCATCGGACAAGGTTCCAAACGGAGCATTCAGGCCCAGATCAGCGAGATGGGTTCCAATATGATTATGATACATCCCGGCGCAGACGTCCGCGGCGGTGTCCGTCAGGATGCCTCCGCCATGGAGACGCTGAAGCTGGAAGACTACCAGAATATCGTCGACGAGACCCGCTACATCTCTGCCGTTTCACCGTCGGTCAACAGCAGCGGACAAGCCATCTACGGCGCCAACAACGCCCCGACCACCGTCTACGGTATCAGCCCGGACTATCTGGAAATCCGCCGTTACAAGGTGGGCGACGGTGACATGTTCACCGAACAGGACATCCAGACTGCCGCCAAAGTCTGCGTAGTCGGCAAGACGGTCGTCGACAACCTTTTCACGGGTGGCGAAAATCCCGTGGGAAAAGTCATTCGTTTTCAAAAACTGCCCTTCCGCATCGTTGGTGTGCTGGAGAGCAAAGGATACAACAGCATGGGAATGGACCAGGACGACCTAATCTTAGCTCCATACACAACTATTCAGAAAAAGGTCCTGGCCATCACCCATCTGCAAGGCATCACCTGTTCGGCCCTCAAAGAGGAATATACCGACCAGGCCATTGACGAGATAACTGAAATACTGCGCCGCAACCATAAGTTGAAGGAAAGTGACGATGATAATTTTACCATCCGTAGTCAACAGGAGTTGAGCACGATGTTGACAAGCACTACGGACATGATGACCGTGCTGTTGGCGGCTGTGGCCGGTATTTCGCTACTCGTTGGAGGCATCGGGATTATGAATATCATGTACGTCAGCGTCACGGAGCGTACCCGCGAAATCGGTCTGCGTATGAGCATCGGCGCCAAGGGCATCGACATCCTGGCACAGTTTCTGATTGAATCCATCCTGATCAGTGTGACCGGCGGATTAATCGGCGTGGTGCTCGGTGTAGGCGCGGCCCTGGTGGTGAACGCGGTGGCACACTTCCCGATTTACATACAACCGTGGAGCGTAGTGCTTTCGTTCGCCGTCTGTACCGTTACCGGGGTCTTCTTCGGATGGTATCCGGCCAAGAAAGCGGCCCAACTCGACCCGATCGAGGCGATTCGTTACGAATAAAAAACGGATGAGCATCCAGTTTTGCAGCAACCAATAATTAATTATCTTTGTAGCAGATGGAAACAGAAAAGACAACACAGACACACATCTCTCCCCCTTTCCGGGGAATGGGCGGCATTATCCATATTGCCGCCTGGGGAATCCTGTTCGGACTGCCTTTTTTCTTTACAGGCAGGGAGTCGCAAGAAATGACTGTCATGAATTATTTGCGTTCCGTCATTGTCCCACTTTCATTTATGATGGTTTTCTATGTGAATTATTTCCTGCTGATAAACCGTTTCCTGTTTTCCCGTCACGGATGGAAATTCTTTTTCAGCAACCTGCTTCTGATAGTCGGTGCAATGTTATTGGTACATCTGCTAATGCAATTGTTGCCTCCCCCCGAGATACACCGTCCCCATCGCCTGGAAAGGGAGTTGCAGGATATTATCGGCTTCTTCCTGGTCAACGCCATGCTTTATGCGTTGGTGGCCGGCCTGAGTGTTGCCATCAAGATGACCAGCGGCTGGTACCAGATAGAATCCATGCGGCGCGAACTGGAGAAGAGCCGTGCCGAAGCCGAATTACAGAACCTGAAAAGCCAGTTGAACCCGCATTTCCTCTTCAATACGCTCAACAACATTTACAGCCTGATTGCTTTCAGCCCCGAACGGGCACAGGAAGCCGTCCACGACCTGAGCCGCCTGCTGCGTTACGTACTCTACGACAGCAGCCAGCCGCAGGTGTTACTGGAAAAAGAGTTGGATTTCATCCGCAATTATGTGGAACTGATGCGTATCCGCCTGCCGGAACATGTGGAACTGAAAACGGAAATAGCTGCCACCAAACCCGATGCGTTGATTGCTCCCCTGCTGTTTATCTCGCTTATCGAGAATGCCTTCAAACACGGAGTCAGCAACAGCAAGCCATCGTTCATCGACCTGGATATCCACCAGAAAGGCGACATGGTTGTCTGCTACCTGAAAAACAGCTATTTTCCGAAAGATGCGGAACAGGACAAGAGCGGCTCGGGAATCGGAATCAAGAACCTGCGGAAACGTCTGGAACTAATCTATCCGAACCGACATATCTTCTCATACGGTGTAGATGATGACAACTACTACAGCATGTTGGAACTGCAAATAAGCGGCGAAGAACCGAAAAGTAAAAAATGAAATTAGGCTATGATTCTGAAATGTGCAATCATCGACGACGAACCACTGGCTATCAGCCTGCTGGAAAGTTATGTAAACAAGACGCCTTTCCTGGAACTGGCGGGAAAATACAATAGTGCCGTCAACGCGCTTCCCGCCCTCAGCAAAGAGCCGGTCGACCTGCTTTTCCTCGATATCCAGATGCCGGAGCTCAACGGAATGGAGTTTCCCGCATCCTGAAGACCGATACGCGCATCATCTTTACGACCGCTTTCAGCCAGTATGCGCTCGACAGCTATAAGGTCAACGCACTCGATTATCTGCTGAAACCGATTAGCTACGCCGACTTCCTGAAATCGGCCAATAAGGCGTTGCAATGGTACGAACTGCTGCGCGAGGGCTCAAGTAAGGGCGGTTCGCGAACGCCCTTACGCAAACCGCCCCTCCCCAGGCAGTTTCCCCTTCCGTCGAAAGCATTTTCATCAAGACGGAATATAAACTGGTACAGGTCGAACTCCGTAAAATACTCTATATCGAAGGTCTGAAAGATTATGTCAAGATATTCGTTGAAGGCGAAGCCCATCCCATCCTTTCGCTGATGAGTATGAAAAGCCTGGAAGACATGCTGCCGGCAAACCGCTTCATCCGCGTGCACCGCTCCTTTATCGTCCAGCCGGAAAAGATCAAAGTAATCGAACGCAACCGGATTGTGTTCGGCAAAGAATACATCCCCATCTCCGACAACTACAAACAGAAGTTCATGGAGTTTCTGGCACAGAGGGCACTGCTGCCTTAGAAAAGTTGCAGTAGCAACTTTTCCAACCCTTTCGTCATCTCGCTCATGCTACAGGCATAGTTATTGGAGAAAACGGCAACGGCATACCGCTTGCCGTCTTTTGTTATATAGCCGGCATAACTTCGCACACCGGTGATTCCGCCACTTTTCAGACGAGCCTTCCCCTGCAAACCGGAACCTTTCAGGAAATTCCGCACCGAACCTTCGATACCGGCTTGCGGCAAGGATTCGATAAAGGCTTCGGCATAATCGGACTTCGTCGCCATATAAACCAGCAAATCGGCTATAAACTCCGCAGAAACCTTATCCGCAGGAGCCAGTCCGCTACCATCGTGCATCCGCAAAGGGAAAACATCCAGCCCCTTCCTGTCCCAATGGGCGGCGACCACTCGGACACCCCGGCCGAAAGAAGAAATAACCTCGTTCTTCCGCAGAATATATTGCAGACCGACTGTCTTGACCAACGCGTCGGCAAACAAATTATGGCTCACATGATTCGTCACACCCGCAATCTCCTTCAACGTAGGAGAATAGGTGGTGACAATCGTTTTCCTCTCCACCGTCTTCCATCGCCCCGCTTCCGATTCAATCCGGTAACAGGTCGGCTCCTTCCCCACCGCAATACCCTCGCGTTCCAGGCATGCGGTCAGATACTCCGCCAGGAACAATGCCGGATCAGGAATATCCCCCTTCAACACATAACGTTCGCGATTGGCAGGAACGACACCGTACAAATAGCGTTCGCCGGCAAGCGGAGCACCGATAATATAGCACTGTCCGACGAGACAGGCGCCGCTTTCAGGTAATTGGTGAAACAGACACCCGGCAGTTCCGGTTCAGTGCCGGTCACCACCGGACGGCTGCCCGCAGCCCCCGACTTCAAATACAACTTATACATATTATCGAACACGGAAACCCCGTAGCTGCCTGGCGCATAATAATTACCCATATCTTCCCGCAGCCATTTGATGGAAGCACCTTCCGTATCAAAGATTCGCTCGTCCGACACCACCGCCCCGGCAATCTTCCGGATACCGGCCTTCTTCAAAGCGGCAATCCATTCCGGTACGAATTTGTTTTTCGCAGGCGTATACGCATTCCTGTCCGGAGCGAAATGAGCCGAACCCAGCGACGGGTCGCCACTACCTTTGATATACAGGTTGCCGTTCAGCACACCCTCTTTTATGGAACCGTCATACTCCAGCGAAGTCGGAAAACGGTAATCGTCCCCCAAAATCTCCAAAGCCGTAGCCGTAGCGACGGTTTTCAACACGGAAGCAGGCGAAACCTCCCGGTCCCCATCATAATTATAGACGGTTTTCCCATCCTGAAGGTCCTTCACCACGATGGAGAAAGTAGCCCCTTTCATATAAGGAGCATTCAGTAACTGTTTGACAGGCTGCGGAGTTTGTGCCTGTGGCTGTAAAAAACAGCCGAGCAACAGGGCGGCACATAATATTTTCTTTATCATCTTATTATACTATTCTACTTTATTCTATCTTTGTTCAGCAAAGATAAAAATTATAATATGAACTCATTGTTTGAAAGACCTTTTACGTTCGACCGGGTGACACGTATCGTATTCAGCATCGTCATCATCGGCGTATTGCTTTACCTGATTACCGTATTGCGTAATGCCTTGCTCCCCTTCCTGATTGCCTGGCTGCTCGCCTATATGATGCAACCCTTCGTCAAGTTCTTCCAGTATAAGCTGAAGCTGAAAAGCCGCATCCTGGCCATCGTCGCAGTCATCATCTCCGCATCGCTGATTATCGGGATTGCCGCCGCACTGGTCGTTCCGTCTGTCGCCCAGGAAGCCGAGCGGACCCTGAACCTGATGCGCACACATAATCCGGGAGAAGGCCATGTTCCGCTTATACCAGCTTCATGGATTGAATATCTTGAAAACAATGTAGACATAAACCAGCTGATGGAACTCCTCAGCCGGGAGAACATACAGAATGCAATCAAGCAGCTCGCCCCGAAGGTCTGGAACATCCTGTCGAACACATTCTCCATCCTTTTCAGTATAACGATTATATTCGTGATTCTGTTGTATTTCATTTTCATCCTGCTCGACTACGAAAAGATAGCCAACGGCTGGATAAACCTGATTCCGGCACGCATCCGTCCTTTCGCCAAAGGGCTGGCCGACGATGTAGAGCAGAGCATGAACCGTTATTTCCGCGGACAGTCATTGATTGCGCTATGTGTCGGAGTTTTACTTTCGATAGGTTTCAAAATCGTCGGTTTCCCGCTGGCCGTGACGCTCGGGTTATTTATCGGTGTGCTGAACCTGATTCCGTACCTGCAAGCGATCGGTCTTATCCCGATGGTCATCCTCAGCCTGCTAAAGTCGGCGGAGACCGGACAGAATTTCTGGATTATCTTCGGTTCGGGATTATTAATACTCGGAATCGTACAATGTATCCAGGATTTATACCTTACGCCGCGCATCATGGGAAAAGCAATGGGACTGAATCCGGCCATCATCCTTCTTTCGCTCTCCATCTGGGGAACTTTGTTAGGTTTTATCGGCTTAATCATCGCATTACCGCTCACGACGCTCTGTCTGTCTTATTATAAACGTTTTATCTTGCTGGAAGAGGACATTATCGCTCCTCCCCCTGCTGATATTCAACCGGAGAAAAAGAAAGAAAAGTAACTTTTTTCAAAAAAACTTCCTCCAACTATTGCAAATTCAAAAATAAACCCTACCTTTGCACCCGCAATACAGAAGTAAAGCACACCGCAATACAGAGTATGCACAGGATGATTCGCTAGCTCAGCAGGTAGAGCACATCCCTTTTAAGGATGGGGTCCTGGGTTCGAACCCAGGCGGATCACTGAAAACAAAAGAAAAATCAAGCAAATCCCTGATAATCAGACATTATCAGGGATTTCTTTTTTCTGGCAGATAGCAGAAAATAGCCGTTTCAAGCATATTGTTGGTGTGCAAATCGTGGTACATAAATCAGGCTGAAAAAAGTCCCACGATTTAGCTTCTTTCTCACTGATTCATAGCATTTTGCATGGTCGTACTTTGGAAGAGAATACATAGTTTTGTAACTCTAAAAACGATGTAAAAATGGCTAGAAAAACCTTCAATGTGCTATTCTTTATCAAGAAAGCCAGATTATTAAAGAATGGAGAAGCACCCGTGTGCATGAGAATTACTGTAAACGGCTGTATGGTAGATGTTTTAGTAAAAAGAAGCTGTCCTGTAAATCTATGGAATCAGGCAAAAGAAAACTCCAAAGGAAAAGATCGTATGTCGGTGGAACTGAACCACTACTTGGAAATCACACGCTCTCGCATACACCAAATTTATAGAGAACTGGAATCCACAGGTAAGACTATTACAGTCGATCTTATGAGAAAGCTATATTATGGGGTGGATGAAGATAGTAAAACGCTATTGCAAGTATTCAGAGAGCATAACGAACAAAGCCGTAAGCTAATCGGTAAGGACTTCGTTAGTAAGACCGTTCAACGGTATGAAACCACTACCCGATATTTAGAGGAATTCATAAAGAAAGAATATCAATTATCTGATATTGCCCTAAACAACTTGGAAGCCAACTTCATTTCTAAGTTCGATGCTTTTTTGAAAATTGAAAAAGGTTGTGCGCAGAATTCAGCTATCACCCGATTGAAGAACTTGAAGAAGATTATCCGTATTGCTTTGGAAAACGACTGGATAAAGAAAGATCCGTTTGCTTACTATCGCTTCAAACTGGAAGAAACCGATCCTGAGTTCCTGACGATGGACGAGATTAAAATTATTCTTGCAAAAGAATTCACGATTAAGCGAGTAGAACAGGTACGTGACGTTTTTATCTTTTGCATTTTTACTGGATTGGCGTTCAGCGATGTGAAAGATTTATCACCCGAACACTTGGTAAAAGACAACAAAGGGGAGCTTTGGATAAGAAAGAACCGCCAAAAGACAAAAATCATGTGCAACATTCCTGTGCTGCCTGTAGCAGCTTCTATACTTGATAAATATAAGGATGTGGCAGAGTGTACCGGAAAACTTTTACCTGTATTGTGTAATCAACGCATGAACAGTTATTTGAAAGAAATTGCCGATGTGTGCGGAATTCATAAAAATCTTAGCACTCATACGGCCAGACATAGCTATGCCACTTCCGTGTGCCTTGCAAATGGCGTAAGTATGGAAAATGTAGCCAAGATGTTAGGTCATGCAGATACCAGCGTGACGAAACACTACGCACGGGTACTGGATCAGAATATTCTAAAGGATATGCAGAAAGTGAATAGCTGCTTGTCGGAATTGGCTATATAAATAAGGCAGTAGCCAATATAGAAAAAAGGATTGGGAATAATGAACTTCATTTTCTCAACCCTTTTCTTTTAAAGTAAGTTTTCCAGAACCCAATATGAAGCATTGACAAAGGTAATTTCCGTATTTAGCCTGTTCAAGTCCAAGCCTTCGGTTTAGATAAAAATCTTCCTCTCATTGCATTTCGAGCGTATTTTTATCTAAAGACTTGCACAGACTAAATACTTCACTGGAAAAGTCAATGATTCAAATTAAATTCCGAAAAACAATGTTTTTGTGAGTGGCAGATTATTCTTTCCAACTTTCAAAATAATGCTTTTGGAGCAGTTTATCAATATCACTTTGCCGATAGATGATTTTACCTTTTATCTGGATAAAGGGGATTAAGCCTGTATCTCGCCATTCTTGCAGGGTTCGCAGGCTGACATTCAGTTTTTTAGAAACCTCATGATTGGAAAGAAAACGTTCTCCGTTCAGGTGGGGCTTATAGTGCTTGACAATTGATTCAATACCGCTTAGCATTGAGTCGAGCGAAGAAATAAATTCTTTGACTTGTGGTGTATCTTTATTTATTAATTCCATGATTGAAAGATTGTTTTATTGAAATATTGATTTTAAGATGGCTAGATAGCGAATCAGTTAGAGATTAACTGGTCGATTGATTAGTTACGCAGATAGTCACCCAATGACGAAAGGTTTAGCACATCTTTCGCTGGATCATAATCTATGTAAATCCGTTTAGGAGCAGGAGCAATAAAATACTGGCTACCGTCTTTCTGTATTTCATAAGTAGAGGGTGAAGCCTGTTTGGTGGTTTCCGATACATATATAATAGAAAGAAGATACTCTTTGTCGTTCCGATAGATGATAACCGTAGGATTCAGATTAACACTTTCCCATGTGCCGACAATGGAAAACAAGTTGAAGGACGGATAATATTCTTTAGTTCTTTTCATAAGGCTTGATTTGTTTGGGTGACTGATTTTGTGTTTCACTGTCCGCAATAATTCTTTCAATATCGGAAGACTTATAATAAATCTTGCTCCCTATTTGAGAATAAGCCAGTCGCCCACTACTTCGGTAATATTGCAGCGTTCGCTTGCTCAAGCCTAACAACAGGCACACTTCCTGACTATCCAGCCAGTTTTCTACTTTTTGAGTATGACTGCTGCACAAACTCTCTATCCGTTTGGCAAACTCCGTGAAGCTCTCGCAGACATACGAAAATGTTCTTTTTTCGATGGTTACTACTTCCATACATTTAATTTTTAATGGTTAATAAAACGTGTTGATTCTATTTTCATCGGCAAATGAAAGAAGAATCAAGAGCCGTTTTCTAAACTGTCCGAGAGTGGTATAAAAAGACTGTTTATGGCAAAATGACACATGAATAATTTATTAGTCATAATACTCTTGCGGCACAACTATCAAAATGAATCCGAGTTAATTAATGGCGACAAGCTAAATAGATAAAAGGTAGAATGACAGAAAAGAGAAGTTTTATATGATACATTTTTAGCATATTCGATTAATCATTACTAAAATGGGAATCATGAAAAGATTAAAGTAGTTTTTACACATGATTTATAACCTGCGTATTAACAATAGCCATGGAAAGAGGTCAGAATAAGAATAACAAGAGGATACAGTAGAGGCAATACACGTACTTATGACTATGGTTTGGCGTGAAGTGGCTCTGCTGATAGTTACATACCCTTTTTTGTATCCCTACAAATAGGGATTGTTTTATAGAAAATACCCATTTGTATGGATTGTTTTATTTTTGAAATACAACGTACTTTGTATTCTAATAACAGGAACTACGTTCTGACCTATGCAAACAACAAAAGAATATACACATAAATTATTGTTGGAAACAGCAAGGAGAGCCTTTTTCAAGAAGGGCTTTAAGGCTGTGTCTATGCGTGAAATATCCAAATTGTCGGGTATCGGTCTGAGCAACATCTACAATTATTATCCTTGTAAGGACGATTTGTTGGCTGACGTGTTGCATCCGCTTTTGGAGGCGATGAACAGTATGCTGGAAGATCATAATCGCCCGGAGGCCTTTTCTTTGGATGTCTTTACCTCCGAAGAATATCATCGCTCATCCATGAAGGAGGTAATGAACATCGTAAGACGGTATCGTGAAGAATTTAAGTTACTTTTTTCATCTATCCAAGACTCTCGTTTCAATGATTATTGGGAACAATGGATTAAAAGAAGTACAGTAATGGGTATAGAATATATGGAAGGTATGAAAAAGCTCTACCCTGATCTGCATACCGATATTTCTCTATTCTTTATGCACTTCACCTGCTCATGGTGGGTTAATATGATGAAAGAGGTGGTGCAACATGAAGAGCTTTCCAGTGAAGAAATTGAATGTTTTATTGGTGAGTATATCCGCTTTAGCACAGGAGGCTGGAAAAGGCTCATGAATGTAAAAATAGAAAGATGAAAACAAATAGAAACATCCACACATCCTCCTGCCTACAATGCAACCCTTGTGGAAGCGGTTGTACAATTGTGGACAATCGGATTTCTTTCGTATTCGATTCGGAAAAGAAGCACTTTAGCCATCTTCTGTTCGACCCGACACCCGTTGCTTGCATGGGCAGATGCGGCAGGTCTTGTCAAGCAGGATTTCGCTTGGTGCAGGAGGCTAAATACCGCACCACTTCGGTAGAACAACTAAAAACAATCAATATATGAGTATCACCAACATCATCTGTAACGGCGAAATAACGCTTGTGCAAGGAGTAAACGGACTTTTCCTCTGCGAGGAATCGTGGGTAACACAAAGCAGAAAATCCGCTCTGCCCAGAGAGGCTTTGAACAAAGAGACTATTAGAATTAAAAAAGAATGCATCGATATTGAACGTCCAGAGACTGATTTTCCAGACTTAACTTAGTAACAGATGTATGAAACATCCCATTTTTAATAATAATAATTCATCGTATCAAGCGAGTCGCCTGCAAAGAGCGACTCGCTTTGTTTTGAACAAAATAGATTTTCGTTCTCTTTTGAAGTACTAACTCCCAATCTGTCATAGCCATGTCACAACAAGTATTTGTTCCATTTCTTCTGACACTGTTTGCCGGTATATCCACCGGCATAGGCAGTGCCATTGCTTTTTTCGCCAAACGCACCAACACGTCGTTTCTTTCTCTATCGCTGGGCTTTTCGGCGGGAGTCATGATTTATGTATCGTTTGTCGAACTGTTTACCTCTTCTGTGCAAACACTTGTGGAGATGCACGGCAAATCAGAAGGAACGTTTTATGCCACGCTCTCTTTCTTCGGGGGTATCGTGTTGATATTGCTCATCGACAAGCTAATTCCTCGCTACGAGAATCCGCATGAAATGCACCGGGTGGAAGAAATGAGTGAAAAAGCGAAAATACAATTAGACGTGAAGCCCAAATTGCTACGTGTTGGCATGGTAACAGCCTTGGTGCTGGCTATCCACAATTTCCCGGAGGTATGGTTACGTTTCTTGCTGCCCTAAAGGATGTGAACATTGCCATACCCATTGCCATCGCCATTGCCATACACAACATACCGGAGGGTATTTCGGTATCCGTTCCTGTTTTTTACGCTACAGGCAACCGCAAGAAAGCCTTTTGGTTCTCGTTTTTGTCTGGATTGGCAGAGCCGGTGGGAGCCGTCATAGGCTATCTCGTGCTGGCTCCGTTCCTCGACGACAATGTGTTCGGCATCATCTTCGGCATGATTGCTGGCATCATGGTATTTATCTCGCTCGATGAGCTGTTACCCGCAGCTGAAGAATACGGTAAGCACCACCATGCCATCTACGGTTTGGTGGTAGGCATGGCGGTCATGGCACTAAGCCTGCTGATGCTGGGTTAGCAAGAAGAAGTAATATAGAAACAATAAATAAAAAACAGAAAAAGATATGCATACATCTCACACTTACCACTGTCATGAGCACGATGCTCACAAAGAGCATACTCACGGGCGTATATTTTTTAGGTATCGCGCACAGCAAATAATAGACATATCATATTAGTAAGAAAAGACTTAAAAACAAAGAATAATTATGAGCATAATAAAAAACATCTTTCAAAACTTCCGCAAACCCAAGAATAGCTTTATGGGCAGGTGCATTGTGAAAATGATGAACCAAGGGCATAACCGGATTTCTCTTTGGTGCATTGACAACTTCGTAAAACTTTCCGGTGGCGAAACGGTGCTCGATATCGGTTGTGGCGGTGGGCAAAACGTAGCTAATTTCATCAAACGAACTCATGGATTAGTTTGCGGCATGGATTATTCACCCACGTGCGTGGACATTGCGAGTCGCAAGAACAAGGCGGCTATCAGTCAGGGACGAGCATCTATAGTAGAGGCGAATGTTTCAAACATTCCTTTTGACGATAACCGCTTCGATATTGTAACCGCTTTCGAAACTATCTACTTTTGGAATGATATAGTGGAAAACTTCAAGGAAGTATTGCGTGTATTGAAACCCGAAGGAAGGTTCTACATCTGCAACGAGGCATGCAGCGAGGAAGGCAATGAAAAGTGGGTGAGGAATATCGACCTGCGCATTTACTCACCCATAGAAATACAAAGAATGCTGGAACAAGCGGGATTTATAAATGTGACCTACGACATCTCGCCGGAGAGCCAATCGCAACGAATATGCGTGCAAGCGACAAAACAACCGATGATGAAACCAATAGACAGATGAGCATCAATAAATATACCCCGATACATCGGGTTCTGACTACCTATCCGCAGTTGATTCATCGACTGGTGAAACGAGACAGTCGTTATGTTTCTTTAATCAATCCTGTATCAACTTGTACGTTGGGGCATTGCACTACTATTGAGAGCATTGCCTTTACAGTAGGAGACGATATGGAGACTCTTCTCACATACCTCAAAGGAGAAATGGAACGAGAAGATATACAGTTCAAATATTGAAAATTACTACTAATAACTGCCCGAAAGGGCACAAAACAATATCGATTTATGCTTATACTTTATAACAAAGCAGCCCGCAAAAATCTTTCCAAGCCGAAGGAAGCTGCCAAATGGTATCCCGTGCTACGTTCTACGGGTATGTTGAAAGAACGTGAAGTGCCCAAACTCATTGCTGACAAAACGACACTCAACCCCAAAGAGGCGATCGCCAGAATAGAGTTTAAGGATGTTGAGGTACTTACACAAAAAGTAACCGAAGGAAACTCTTCAGGTACAACTCCTATAGTCGTTTCCACGCCGGAAGCTCCCGATCCCAGCATTTAAGGAGAAACCAACAATCATATAAATAAACAATGAAACAGAAAGTACTATTTTCTCTATTGATACTGATGCTCATGAGCATCAGTGTATCCGCCCAAACAGGTGGGGGGCGGATTGCGGGCGTGGTCATCGACAACACTGACGAAGATCCACTGCCCGGAGCAACCCTCTTTATTGAGGAACTGAAAAAGGGCGATGTAACCAACAAATATGGCGAGTTCTCTTTTTCAGACATTCCTTTCGGTACTTATACATTCACCGTGAAGTTTATGGGCTATCAAACAGCAGTCCAAAAAGTAACCGTAAGTAAAGAGAATGTAAAGAAAACTATTATCCGCCTGAAAGCCGAAGTCAAATCGCTGGACGAAGTGGTGGTGATGGGCAAAAGTGAAGCCCGCAAGATTCGGGAGCAAGCCATGCCGGTAACGGTTTACAGTATGAGCCAGTTACAAGGTACAGTAAATAGCGTAGAAGATATTCTGACTAAGACCGTAGGCGTAACCATTCGTTCGCAGGGAGCAGTAGGCAGTGCCTCGCGTATCTCTGTTCGCGGCTTGGAAGGCAAGCGTATTGGATTCTTTATAGACGAAGTACCGATGAACGATAATTCCGATTTCATCGACATCAACGATATACCCATCGACATGATTGACCGCATTGAAATATATAAAGGTGTGGTTCCAGCCAAGTTCGGTGGATCTGCCGTGGGGGGTGCTGTAAATATCGTGATTAAAGAGTATCCACCTCGTTACTTGGATGCTTCGTATTCGTTCGGTAGCTTCAATACACATAAAGCAAGTAGCGTCTTCAAGCGGAATCTGGTCAAACAAGGAATAGAGTTGGGGGCAGCGTTGTTATACACCCATTCTGATAATGACTATCGTATGGAATTGCCTCAGAACAAAGGTAAGTTCATAAAACGCGACCATGACAAATTCAACCAATCGGGGGGAGGGATATCGATGAAAGCCCGTAAATGGTGGTTCGATCAGATGGAGTTTGAACTTGAATTTATCCGAAACAGCAAGCAGATACAAGGCGTGGTAGAGAACATACGCTCTGCCGAAAGTAGTGCCGGAGCTTACAACTTCGCCATTGATTTACAGAAAGACAATTTCCTACTCAATGGACTTGACTTCAGTAGCGGCACGGGCTATGCCTATTCTCAATACAACTTTGTGGATACAGCTAGGCTTCGCTACGACTGGGATATGAATCCTTATCCGCCTGTTTCGGCTTACGGAGGAGAAATAGGAGTTTTACCCTCTGACATGAAAATGCGTAAGCATACCGTGGGAAATAAGACCAATCTCAATTACATCATCAATGACCGGCACTCCATCAACCTCAACTCATTATTCAAATGGGCATTGGGGAAGCCCTCCGATCCGTTGTTGGATAAAGCGGTGGGGCGACAGATAAACTTCGACTCACACATGACGAGCTGGGTATTAGGCTTGGGTTACGACTATAAATCCCCCAATGACAAATTCCTCAACTCGCTGACGGGTAAGTATTATTACTATTCCATGAATACGAAAATAGGAGATGTTTGGAATTCCGTACCCAAAGAAGTGGATATGCAGCAGCACGATTGGGGTGTAAGTGAAGCCTTGCGCTACCGCTTCACCAAAGAGTTGTTGGGGAAAGCCTCCGTAAGCTATGATGTACGACTACCGACAGATGCCGAACTCATTGGCGACGGCTTCCTTATTGCTCCTTCGGGCGACTTGAAACCCGAAAGAGGAACTAACGCTAACATCGGATTGATGTACGATAAAAAGATTGGTTCCGGATTGTTGCAGGTGGAGGTAAACGGATTCTTCTCTTACCTGCAAGATATGATACGCTATACGCGCAACTTCGTGCAGGGCAGATACACTAATTTCGGTGAGATGCGTACCTTCGGTGTAGAGGCAGAAGTCAAAGCAGATGTTACACGCTGGCTTTACGGATATGTAAATGCCACGTTTCAAGACCTTCGCGATACACGTAAGTACGAACCAACGAGTAACGTTCTCAATCCGTCGAAGGGATTGCGTATGCCTAATATTCCCTATTTCTTAGCAAATGCGGGGGTAGAGTTTCACAAAGAGAATCTCTTCGGAGGGAAAGGTCAGAATGTAAGACTATTTACCGATGCTTCATTCGTAGAAGAGTATTTCTTCGATTTCGAAGTAAGTCAATATCAAGAGAAACGCATTCCGCGCTCTTTCAAGCTCGACTTGGGATTAGAATACTCCATCATGAACGGTGGGCTTACCTTCTCGGCAAAAGCATCCAACCTTACGAATGCCCGCCTGTTCAGCGAGTTTAATTACCCGCTTCCCGGCAGAGCCTTTACCGCACGTATCAGGTACGTGCTGAAATAAAGCTAATCACAATTCAATATATTATTCAACAATAAAATAAAAAGTAAAATGAAAAAGAGAATCAACGGAGTATTACTCCTCCTAATGAGTATCACTATGCTGTTTTCAGCTTGTAGCAAAGACCCGGAAACGAAACCAATCACGACCGATCCGGAAGTAAAAGTTGGCGATATACTTGTTTACACCATGCTTATGAATCCCGGTGGACAGACCGGGTCAGGTTGGATGCAGTTAGCAGATGGAGTGTCTCCCAAGAAACTGACAAACAAAAATGCCGTGCAAGTCGGTTACGGAATGATGCCAGTGTGCAACGGTAATGATGTGTACACTTTTCCTGCGTTCGGAGCACAAGGTGATGAAAATGTAGTAACAAAATGGGGGCGTTCGGGAACTAAACTCACCAAAACGGCAACCATGCCTATTCCCCTTAATTCTGTTCCAAGACACATCTCTTTTGTTAATGCAACAAAAGCCTATCTGATATCACTTATCGGCAAGTTATTTATATTCAACCCTCAAACGATGGAACTAACTGGTGAGATTGATCTGTCCTCTTACGCTGCACCGGGATTGGCCGTACCGATGTTTGGATCTCCGTTTGTGCATAATGGACGTTTGTATGTAACACTGAATCAGACAGACATGACATTCCAACCGGCTACCGAACCTCAGATAGAACTCGCGGTAATCAACACTCAAACGGACAAGGTGGAGCGTGTCATCTATGAAAAGGCGAGTGGTATCGGTATCGGGGCTTATACCTATGGGCAACAAACCTTTATCGATGAAAAAGGCGATATGTATCTGATGTGCACGGGCGCATACGGCATGAATCCTAAGTACAAGACCGGTATCTTGCGCATCAAGAAAGGCGAAACCGAATTTGACCCTACCTATAATTGGGTGTTGAACGATCAAACAATCGAAGGCGAATCGGGCAAAACCGTTTGGCTGCTTCAATCACAATACGCCGGCAACGGAAAAATGTATGCCACGATGGATATTCCTTCTTATTGGGCAAACCCAACATCTCCCAACTGGTTCACGGATAAATCGCTCATCAGTGTAGAGATGGATATTTACAATAAAACGGTAAAAAAACTTCCGATACCGATGACGTCAAGCTTTGGAGGAGCAGTGGAGAAATACAAGAATCTTATCGTGTTTGCTATTAATGGCAGAAATGATGTGGGCTTTTATACGCATAATCCTGCAACCGGCGAAACAAGCTCGGATGCCGTAGTAAAGGTAGATGGAGCTCCTGCATATTTCCATTGGTTTGAAAACTAAGTAATAATCAATCACTCAGAAGAGGCAAAGGTGAGAGTTGAATTATCGGCCTTTCCTTTGCTCTCATTTTTTAGCCCAAACATTTATTAATCTTGTTTCTCCATTCAGAAATGGCTATTCAAGGGTTTCAATATCACACACAATAAATAAAATTTCGTATGCCAATAAACGATTTCATTCAATTTCACTTCGGTTGGCTCAATGCATGGATACCTTCGTTTGCATTGGTGCTGATACAACTTTTGTATATGATTCTTTACCGAGAAGGTGGCAAACGTGCCGTAGATACATCTTGGTATACCTCTAAGGACAAGCGGTACGCCACTTTAAGCTTTGTGTTTCAGGGAACATTGCTTTTGGTGTCGCTCTTTGTCCCTCTCCGCATAGGTACACCGCTATTCACGGTGGGGTGCGTCTTGTTTGCCTTTGCACTTGTCGGATTTATGGCAGCCTTTCATGCTTATGCCTCTACGCCTAAAGGAGAAACTGTCGTACGAGGCGTTTACCGCCTGTCGCGCAATCCGATGTACTTCTTCTATGAAGTGGGAGCATTGGCGGTTTGCATTGCCTCGGCATCGTTGTGGTTGCTGCCTGCCACAATTCCTTTGATCCTCGTCACGCATGGCGTTATCTTGGGTGAAGAGCGATACTGCATGACCACTTATGGGGAAGACTATGCGCGGTACAAAGCGAGAACTCCCAGATACTTCTTACTCAAATAGCAACCTTATGAACAATCTCTCTCAAATACTCAATTCCGCCACGATGGGGCAGCCCCGTCGCTTGCGTCCGCTGATAGGCTGGACGGTTGCGGAGTACTTTTTTCGTGGCGCACCGTATGGGGCAATGCTGCTCGTGGTGTGGGAGGTATTCAAACCTCTGCAAAATCCCGGCACACCGCTCAACCTCGTGAACATAGGTTGGGCGTGCCTAATGCTCCTAATTTCTCTCGTTTGCCTTTGGCTCATTAGCAAAAAGGCATACCTTGTAGCCTATAAAGACGGCTACGACATTTGTTGCGATGGTCGTTTGGAAGTGGTCAATCACCTGCGCCAACTGCCGATGAGTTTCTTCAATAGTCGTGATCCCGGCGACATCGGGGCATACATTGTCAGCGACTATAACAACGTGGAGATGCTCACTACTCACCTTATCGGTCAGTTCTTTGGCGGGCTGGCGATGCCCATCGTCGCTTTGGTTTCGCTCTCATTCTTCAACTGGCAATTAGCTTTGGCGGCAGCAGCTGTCATTCCATTGGCATACCCCATGATGTGGCTCACCAATCACTTTGTGGCAACCTTGGGCAAGAGGCATCAAAAAATAAAGACCAATGCCGCTTCGCGCATGATCGAGTATATACAAGGTATCCGCCTGATTAAGGCTTTCAACCTGAGCGGCAATAAGTTTGAACGCTTGGAACGAGCTTTCCGTGATCTAAAGCGGGAGAGCATCCGTTTGGAAGCGGCTCCCGCACCCAGCATCACGCTGGCTTCCACTCTGCTCAATGGCGGCCTGGTTCTTATTATGCTACTTGGCTTCTCGATGTTGTTAAATGCCAAAGTCTCCATGCCCGTTTACATCATGTTCCTGCTGGCAGGATCGGCTATCTATGCCCCACTCATCAACGCCTTGACCTTTATCGCCCTCATCAACTACATGAAGCTGGGAGCCGAACGCATTGATGCTCTTTGCAAAACGCCCGTACTTCCGGAGGGTATAATAGAAGATGTTGTCAACTCAGAGATAGAGTTCCGTCACGTCAGCTTCAGCTATAATGCCGATATTCCCGTACTTCGGGATGTATCGCTTACCATTCCCGAAAAGGAACTGACCGCTTTTGTGGGACCATCGGGTTCGGGCAAAACGACATTGACACGACTCATTGCCCGTTTCTGGGATGTAAGCGAGGGGGAAATCCTATTTGGCGGACGAAACATCAAAGACTACACCGTGCATACACTGATGCAACAAGTTTCCATCGTCTTTCAGGATGTGTATCTCTTCAACGATACCATTTATAACAACATCCGCGTGGGACGTGAGACAGCTACCCGCGAAGAGATAGAAGTTGCCGCACGCAAGGCGCAATGCCACAACTTCATCACCGCTATGCCTGATGGCTACGAAACGATGGTGGGTGAAGGAGGTAGCACACTATCCGGTGGAGAGAAACAGCGTATCTCTATTGCCCGTGCCATTTTGAAAGATGCGCCCATCGTGTTGCTTGACGAGGCAACCGCTTCGCTCGATCCCGAAAACGAGGTTCACATCCAAGATGCTATCAACGACTTGGTGAAAGAAAAGACTGTAGTCATCATCGCTCATCGCTTGGGCACGGTGATAGGTGCCAATAATATTGTAGTGATAGACCAAGGACGGGTGGTGCAGCAAGGCAAGCATCAAGCTCTTTTGGCAGAGGAAGGACTGTATCGCAATCTTTGGGAGGAACAACAACGGGTAAAAGGATGGAAGTTCAAACAATCGAATAAACAGTAAGGCTATGGATACAAATAAACGCAAGACCGGGCTGGCACGGTTGATAGAAATAGCCGGCACTAAACGTCGGCTGCTCATCGGGGCGATGTTGTTGGCAGTTATCACCGCCATCGTGCAGTTTGTGCCGATCATAGCGGTGTACAATATTCTCATCGAGTTGGCAGAGCATGCGCTTGATCCCTCATTAATTGACAAGGCATACATCTGGCTGTGGAGCTATATCGCCTTGGGAGCTTTCTTCGCTTTCGGAGTGCTCACGTTTGCTTCCCTCATGCTCTCGCACATTGCCGCTTTCAACATTCTGTATGAAATACGAATGCAGCTAGTACAAAAAATGGTTCGTTTGCCCTTGGGGTTCTTTTCCCGCCGGGCTTCGGGAGAACTGAAGAAAATAATGAGCGACGACGTGGAGCGCATCGAACTGTTTATTGCCCACCATATCCCTGACATCGTAACTGCCCTACTTTTTCCGCTGATTCTCGTCAGCTATATGTTTGCCGTAGACTGGCGGTTGGCTATCGTAGTATTGGCTGTGCTGGCGATGGCATTCTATGTGATGGGAAGAATGTACACCGGCAAAAAAATCCGGGAGGTTTCCAAACGGTATGTGGAGACCTTAGGCAGAATGAATGCTAGTATTGTGGAATATATTCGCGGTATTCAGGTGGTGAAGACCTTCACCGAATCGACTAATGCCTATCGCAAACTCAATGACGACATCAAGGAGTACCGCAAATTTGCCAACGAGGTAAACGTACAATACCAACCCACATATGTAGGTTTCCTTACCATACTCTCTTCGGCACTGCTCTTCATCATTCCCGTGGCAGTGTGGCTGTTTGTGGGGAGTGCCTCGTATGCCACTTTCGTGCCGGTGCTACTCATGTTCCTGTTTTTCGGCGTGGCTGTTTTCTTTCCCGTGCTTAAACTCTTGTGGATAGGCAGCTTTCTGAATCAGAACAACATGGGTGTACAGAAGATTGATGACATTCTCATATGGACGAAATCGAAGAGCCTGACATTCCCCGACACCCCAAAGACGCTTCAGTGGAATTTCGCAACGTCTCTTTTGCCTACGACACCACGCCGATACTCAAAGCGATATCTTTCATCTCCCATCCCGGTACGATAACTGCATTAGTCGGTCCTTCGGGAGCCGGTAAAAGTACCGTTGCTATGCTTGCCGCCCGCTTTTGGGACGTTCAAAGCGGAGAAATCTTAATAGGAGGAGTGCCAGTCAAAGAGATTCCCACTTCGGTGTTGATGGACAACGTCGCTTTTGTCTTTCAGGATAATATGCTCTTCTTCGATACCATCGAGGAGAATATCCGTATGGGTAACAAGACTGCAACCTTTGAGGAAGTGGCACGGGCTGCCTGTGCCGCTCAATGCCATGAGTTTATAGAATCCTTGCCCAATGGTTATCAGACATTGGTAGGCGAAGGAGGCATCTACCTCTCTGGTGGTGAAGCACAACGCATAGCCTTGGCTCGCGCCATATTAAAAGACTCCCCTATTATCTTGCTGGACGAAGCCACCGCCTTTGCCGACCCCGAAAACGAAGGTAAGATTCTGGCAGCATTCTCTCATCTCATCAAAGGAAAGACGGTATTGGTCATCGCTCACCGATTGTCTACAATCACCAATGCCGACCGAATTCTGTATGTAGATAAGGGTGTGATAGCCGAGCAGGGAACACATGAGCAGCTACTTGCTCTTAAAGGAGAATACGCTCGTATGTGGGAAACCTACAACCGAGCAAAGAGGTGGACGATTGGTGGAAAAAATAACCGTAAATTATAAATACAACAAAATATAACCGGTATGAAAAAACTCATTCAAACCGCTGGCTACGGGAGAATTGTATCAACGCAATCCTCAGCAAAGCAACGCAATTTATCAATATGTAAATGTATTAATTATGAAAGACTTATCAGATTTGAGATTTTTCCGACTATTATCGGAACACTCACAGAAAGAGTTTGCCGTAAATGATTTTACGGCCGCATTGCAAGAACTTGCCAATCACTTAGTAAGTATTGCTATAAAGGAACAGGACTACGCTGTATTATTACGTTACTTCTCTTTTGGACTAAACAGGCTCAAGTCGTATCGAGTACAATTTGAGCAGGGGGAAAAACGCCTTGTCATTGCTTATTGATGAAGCGATAGGACTTGTAAATACGGAAATCCGCATACTCAATATGCAAATTAAATATCCGGTTCAATTCCAAAACCGGAAGAATAAACTTCCACTCTCGCCGCTCTACCTTACAGACGAAACCTATCTTATTGAGATTATGGAGATAGTTAGTGGATTGTTCCTATCTAAAAGAGTGGTAACGCGCAGTGGTACAGAAGCACCACTTACAGAAATCGGAAGAGCCTTTGAATACCTTTTCAATATTAAATTGGGCGATGTGCATAAGAAGCATGAAAGTGTCGTTAGTCGTAAACCATCAAAAATAACCGAATTTTTAGATACGCTTCGTAAAGCCATTAATGAAGAAAGCAAAAAGAAAGGCTATCTATAAATCAACTATTTAACAACTATTTATAGGGGTGTACCAGTGGTACACCCCTAACTATTTTCATCCATTTGCCGAACTTTGCTTCATCAATCGATTGAAACCAATAATGTTAAACTTAAAAATGAAGCAAAATGTATATAGACAACGAAAACTTCGACAAGTGGATGGAACGGCTATCAAAAAAGCTCTCCGAAATCGGACAAGACCTAAAATCCCTTATCAATACCGACAAGATATTAGATCCTAGCGACAAGATATTGGATAATCAGGATTTAGCTTTCCTGCTGAAAGTATCTTTCCGAACCCTGCAACGCTATCGGGCAAGTGGCAAACTTCCTTACTTTATGATAAGTCATAAAACCTATTATCGTGCTGCTGATATTCGGGTATTTATTCAAGAAAATGCCGACTGTAAAACATACGAACGGTTCAAAAAGGAAAACCAACTCGATAAGCAAACTGAGGCAAACCAAGGTGGGTAATATTACCGCCTGATGAAAAGCTATCGCTCCCCATTTAGCAGAAACGGCCTCACCTTGTGGCTCGGCTCGTTTCGCTAAATGAAGCAAGAGGGAACTGGACAAGTCCTGTTCTTCCTTCTTGCCCTGCGGGGCAAAGCCTTCGGCTTTAGCGGTTTAAGTGAAACCGCTGTAATGACACCTGTAATAATCAATTTTAGTTTATTGCTTATTATCAGGTGATTAATAGAGCGAATTTCTATAAAATTGTAATTACTCATGCAAAATAACAGCAGGAAAACCATATTCACCACCGTTTCCATAGACAAGGAAACGGGCGGCTTAGTAGAAAAGATATGTAAACACTATTCGCTGAAAAAGGCGGAAGTAGTGAAACTGGCTTTTCGGTATATCGACAAGGCAAATATCAATCCCGCCGATGCCCCCGAATCGGTCAAAGCCGAACTTGCCAAAATCAACAAACGGCAGGATGCTATTATACGTTTTATCCGTAACTACGAGGAAAAGGAACTTAACCCGATGATACGGGCGACCAATTCGATAGCCGTCCGCTTCGATAGTATTGTGAAAGCATTGGAAACACTTGTTCTTTCGCAGTTGGAGAAGAACCAAGAGAAACACAATGCCGTGCTGCAAAGAATCAGTGACAAATTCGGCGAACATGCCGACGTGATAAACAGTCAGGGTAAACATATCGGCGCGTTAAAAGAGACGCAGAAAAAAGACAATGCAAAACTTTTGAAGTTGATTAGCCTTTATGCGGAGTTGGCAGCTTGCGGAGTGATGGACGGCAAGCGCAAAGAGAGCCTGAAAGCCGAGATAACGAACCTGATAAACGAATAGCAAACAATGAACATCGATTTCCCGCCACCGTCCAACGGAGTGTATAACAATGCAGGCAGCAGCCGACAGTTAGCCAACTATTGCGAGCATGAAGATTTGCAACGGATGGAGCAGGGAATCTATACCGAAGGCTTTTTCAACCTTACGGATGATAATGTCTATAAATCCCATGTGATTAAAGACATTGACGGGAATATCGGGCAACTCTTAAAGACTGATGCCAAGTTTTACGCCGTTCACGTCAGCCCGTCCGAAAAGGAACTGCAAGCGATGGGAAGCACGGAACAGGAACAAGCCGAAGCCATGAAGCGGTATATCCGCGAAGTGTTCATTCCCGAATATGCCAAGAATTTCAATAAAGGATTATCAGCCGAAAACATCAAATTTTACGGCAAAATCCATTTCGACCGAAACTGTTCCGACAACCGTCTGAATATACACTGCCATTTGATTGTGAGCCGTAAAGACCAATCGAACAAAGTCAAGATAAGCCCGCTTACCAATCATCGAAACACCCAAAAAGGCGTTATTACAGGCGGTTTTGACCGTATCGCCTTATTTGAGAACGTGGAGAAAGGTTTTGATAATCTATTCGGTTATAATCGGCAACTACCCGAAACTTTTGAATACTGCAACACTATGAAGAACGGCACTGTCACGGATAAACTATGGATGCAGGAACGGGAACTGAAAGCCCCCGAACAAGATTTTGCTGGTGAAAAGAAAAAAATTGTCTATGTTCAAACAGATGAAAATATAAAAACACAAATAAATAAAAATGTAAAAACGTTTTCAAATATTCCAACCAATACGCAAACAGATGAAAGCGGTTTATCTTCTTTATTTTCCATACTTCCATCGGCTGCGGATGTCAATCCAATGGATGAGCAACAACCGCTGAAACCCAAGAAAAAGAAGAAACGGAGACCAAGATTAAGCTGATAAAATATTAGATTTATATTGTGCCAAAAGTTATTTCCCGTCCAACTTCGGTTATTTCCCGCTCATGGCTTCCCTGCCCGTTTTGGAGGGCGGAAGCCCCGCGAGAATAACCGATTGTCCGAGAATAACTTTTGCCAGTTTAACGGCGGCATAGCCGCTTTTATTAATACAGTTTATTTTTGATACTAAAATCTAAAGATGCAAATATATATTGTGTACAACAGTTCTATGGCTGAAACAATTATAATAAGTAACGACAATATGGTGACCTGACCATATTTCTTTTCTGCTTTATTTAAATGCTCAGATAAATTTACTTCAAACATACCGTATGACTGCTTGCGAGCGATTTCTTTCATAAAATGCTCAATATAAATCAGCATTGAAAGAGAACAAAATGGCAACAACAATATCAGACTATTAAATTCTTTATTTATCTGACATAAAGCAAAATATCCTGTAATAAAAATTGTATTGAACATGAACAACTTATCATGCAACCTATCGAAATATTTTAACACATATCTTTTGGAATCGTATTCCAATTGTTCTATTTTACGTGAAAGGCGTTCCAAAGACTTCTCCGCTTCTTCGATTATTTTATCTCCATCAAGATTATCCATATTATTCATTATATCTTAGAATTATCGTTTATTATCGGCATATCTATTGTTTTGGTTAAACCCTCTAAAGGCTTTCGGGAGCTTTCTTCTTCGTAAATAAGAGATGAAAGATAGATTAATGCAGACCTCGTAAGTTTCAGAATTTTAAATGCTTTATCATAAAAATCAAGCCTTTCAATTTCATATGTTTCCGGTGATTCGTTCCAACAAATATTTTTCCCTTCAACAATTTTAAATGATTTATGCTCCATAAAATTTCTCATTATCGCTATTTCCTTCGCTTCCGGTTCTATTGGTGAATCTACTCCTTCGTCCAAATCCTTGCTCAACCAAAATAAGCCCTGCAAAGCCAAATTTTGAGAGGTAAACATTTCCTCATTTATCGGATTATTCCTATTTCCTCTTTTATGCCATATATTTCTAAAAGAAACTCGATTTTTATCAATTCCCAAGTTTAAATATATATTCATAAGATAGGCTATCTTATCAAAAATAGAATAGCAAACGCGAAAGGATATTTTTATTTTTTCAATGGAAATGGCATAGACCGGACAATCAAAAGCAGTATAAAGGACAACATCTCTGTCTGAATAATGAGGTTTGTCAGTATTTACGCCTTCATAGAACAGAAACCTTGCTGAAACAAATTCCTGCTTCATTTGATTATACATCGATTGGCATATTGGTTTTTCTTCTCTTTTCAAGACCATTGTTGGAGTATGCAGAATATCGTGTGCAACAACATTTTGGGCTATAACATCATTTAGTGGATTTAGAAATAATACATTATCAATGCACCACTGTCTATAGTCAATTTCATCCGTTGATAATCCATGAAAGAAATCGTCATATTGCTTGAAATCATTCAAGTCTTTTAATGGATACCTTGTGGCAATGTGTTCCGCCAAACTATTAAACCCTGAACGGGCTTCTTCGTAAACATCTTTTTTATCACATGCTTCCAGTAAATGCTTTCGGGCATATTGCAAAAATATAAATTGATGTACCCCGTCAAAAACTTCCCTTGCATATCGGTATAATCCAAAACCCTTATTCCCCAAAGCCATGCCAAAATTGGGATTTATCAAAAGTGCTTTATTGAAATAGTCCTGCGCTTCTGAGAAACGCCCGATATGGTCAAAAGCACATCCCAGATTAGTTAGGATTTGACAAACATTAATATCTTCTCTTTTGCCAATGAGTTGCAAAGCACAACGTAAATGATATACTTGTTTTTCAAACTCTTTGGAACTAATGGGAACTTCGTAAGAGTTTAGATATTTTAGTTGTAATACATAACTCCAACCATTTGCCAAAAAATAATGAAATGTACTTTTTTGCTCATCATTGAAACGCTGCAAATCCACGTCCACAGATAGATTTAAACCGTTTTTTATAGATACAAGGTCATTTATACTTCTGGATTTCTCAAAAATATTGGCAAAATTATTTAGTATCTCATTAGGCGAATATGTATTTATATTAGTAGGGGTTATATTCATGTTTATTTGTAGATTTATGTTATTTTACTTTTCCTATCTCGTCGATTATTCGACCTATATCGTTCCCTTCTTCCTCAATCCACTCATCAGTTTTTATGAGGTTTTGTAGTATTGCCAGTTGTTCAGAAGAATATAGGTTAGCGGTTAATGATGATAATTCTGTAGTTTTATCCCATTCGCTACGGTGATAATCTTCTGTATCTTTGATTCGTTCGGGTTTACCGTTGGGATTTAGAAGTTGTAACGAAGAGGCTTTGTCCTTAATCATTTCAACCCGATGATAAATCCGCTCATAAATTTGTAATCCCATCAAGTCCCAATCACACAGGTAATATATCGGATATTCAATTTTCGGTAAATTTTCAATCGGCAAGGTATTATTGCCGCCAACGTGCCATAATTCAACATTCCTTTTTGGGGCAATGTCAAGGGTAAGAAAATAACGATTTTCACATAGGATTATACATGTTGGATTTTTGCATGGAACACGATAAATCCACTGACCTTCGTTCTGGGGAAACTTATCTATCCCTATTATTTTTAACACAGCATCTTCCAATGCAGAACCCTTTTCAATATGTTTGGCCGATTTGAAGAACGATTTTGAAATTCCTTTTCGTCCGTCTTTTCCTGCCTCTATTTTACTTCGCATTTCGGATAATAGTGTTTGCCCACTATCGACCAAGACATTCTCACATTGCTTGATGTTCATTAGGCTCTTGATTTCAAATTCCGAAAATGGAGTGTGGGGCGTCAAAATCTGATTTTCCGACAGAAAGGAATAATACTTGTGAAATAGACCTTCTATATTTTCCCGCTCATATTCATCGTCGAATTTACTGTATGGCTCTATGGTTTTAGTTGAACCGATTTTCTTCTTAATATACCCTTCTCGTTTTAGATATTTGAAGTATGGGCGTTCCTGTACTTTCAAATTGGTTTTGCGTTCGTGGTATAATTGATACAGCGCTTTAAACTCAGGCCATGTTAATTGTTTATTTATCATATCTTCTGAATTTCATCGGCATTACTAAATATAGCAAAAGTACTCACTCGTTCTTTCCGCTTTTTACTGCCGTTGAGGATGTATAAATATTGTTCACCGTCCCTGAAATCATCAAGGGGATTGATTGACATTGATATTAGCTGATAATCTTTGGCTTCGGCAATTCGTTCAAGTAAATCGAAATTACTACCAATTCCTTCAGCCTCGTCAATAGGCATAAAACGTAATCCACTGTGTTGTCTCCCCTTTTCTTTTTTCTCAACTAAGGAAAGACGGGCAACGCATAACATGGCAGTAACGGCATAGGTCTGACCTGCGCTCCCGACATTCTTTTCTCCATCATCCGACTCCATTTCGAATTTTATATCAAAATAGTTCTTGGGATTTAATAAGTCTTCTATTTTCGCATTCTTGAATCCACCACATTTTTCAAAAGCTGTAGCCATCATGTCAGGAATATCAATTTTTTCTCTTAATGCTGCAAATAAATCTTGATGAATGCTTTCTTGTTTTATCGAATCATTAAGCTTTTCCAAAAACATATCAATCCAATCGATTGGATAAATTAAAGAAAACGGACAAGTAAGACTTAACTTAAATCCTTGTGATATTTCTTTATCCGAGCCTTTAAAATAGGCTCCAATCTCATACATTTTTGCAACATAATCGCTGACAGCATCTCTAACATCCTGAAAAATTTCCTTGAGCAAATTCAGTTTCCGATTTCCGATATGGATATGTGTGTCATTTAACTGTTTGAGAAAGTCTAACATTTGCTGTAAAGCATCTGTCTCATTTGACGTCAATTGTTTTGCGGGAATCTCATTAACAACTTCCCTTGTTAATGCCAAATAATCTTCAGACCCCATGAATCGTTGATACATTTTTTCGCTTAAAAACTCGATAACAATATCATCATATGCTTGCTTATAAGCATTCCTTGCTGAATAGAATAATTGTTCTTTTTCTTCGGGTTTGGCTACAATATTAATTTTTAAGTTTATCTGTTGGTCTGACTGTGCTTGATAATCTAACTTTGCCTGATGATAAAGGCTGTCTTCTTCTTGAATCTTAGTTTTCAGAACTTTTATTTCTTCTTTGCAACTGTGTTTTTTCTTTAGATTATCATTTAGTTCTGAGCGAAGATTTAATATGCTTGTCGTATCTAAATCCTCAGGGATTTGTATATAAGTTGAAAATAATTGTCGAAATCGAGTTGCTCTATTTTGTTTATATATAAGCAGTCTGTTTGCTTTTTCTTGAAGTTGTCTGATAGCGGTTTGAACTTCAAGAAAAGAGAAATTCTTTGAGAATTCTATTTGGCAGGCTTGTTGTATATCTTTTTTTACTTGCTCTTGCTCCGTTTCTCCCTTTATTTTCAGGATTTTGGCAGCATCAAGTTCCGATTTGGTTTGCTTAATGTCTTCTCCATTAAAATGGACTTTCAACAATTCATCTAATTGTGTGGCAGTAATATCTAAATTTTCATCAATGATATATGCTGATATTTCATCTCTACGAACAAAAGCGTTAACTGCATTCTCGCCATGTTTAGACGCCACTTTTTGCATAGCCTCTATAGTTTCTTTCTCTTCTCTTAATGAATTGATGATTTCTGCTGCATCTTTGTATTTTTCGTTGAAGTATCCCGTAATTTCGTCACTATTCTTCGTTGTGAAAAATCGTTCGGGTATGTAAGGTACAAATCTCCTAATGCTGCCCCAATCAACCCAAAAACCATTCGGATTGCTTTCTTTTTCCCCGATTTCCAAGTTGCCAAAAAAAGTTTCCGGATTTGGTATATATTGTGTATTCTTTTCAATACTTGCAGGTTTCTCAATAAGTATCATATCTAAGTTGAACAAGACACTTTCTTCCTCATGTGATAATGATGGTTTGTTCTGTATTGTCCAATATGCTAAAGATTTAGTATTGGTGACATCTGAAAAGTCCTTTAAAGTAGTAAGTCTCTTTATTTCGGTGTTGATTTCTTCTGTTCTCTTCTTGTAAAAAGCAGAGCCATCAACTGCTCCTCTCGCCCAAGGAGATTTTGTCCATTCTTCATATAACTTTTGCTTCATCAATTCATCACCCAAATTTTTCAAGTGTTCCTTTTCAGCCTTCTCACTCAATTGTTTTGAGTGCCTATCTCGTAATTTTTCGCATGTTTTATAAGCATCAAGTAATTTTTCTACTTTTTGCACTTGAATGTACTGTTCGTCGAGTTTGGGGTATTTCTGAAATGCAACGGACTCTTTAGTCAGATACGCTGTTATATTTTCTTGAGCATTTTCAATGATGGATAATTTATCTGCTAAAAGATTTACGTTTTTCCGTTGCTCCTCAGCTTCTGCTGAAAATAAACGCAAAAAGGAATTGGCTACTTTATGATTGATACTTTTTATGTCATACTGAAGCTGAATACATTTTTCTTCTGCCGTATTCTTGTTTTGATAATGAAATATGGTTTTTGTTTTCAAATAGTCTTCCTGTGCTGCATCCCGTGCTTGTTTTAAATCGAAAAGACGTTTGAACTTTTCGTATTTGATTCGCACTTTTTCTAATGTGTCTTTATTTTCTTTGTGGTCTCTTAATTCTTGTGCTATATCTGCAAGTTGTTCGTCAAAACGAACTTTGATGATATTTTCCCTATCGTCATTAAGGAAAAACTCTTTCAACCATTTCGAATTGTTTTTAAATCCTTTACCACGAGAAAATGCGCGAATGATTTGTGCAAAATTCTTTAAGTTTCCTTCTGTCTTCAGGTCAATGGGAAGGATTTTGTTTTGTTCAAGTAATTCATGATATTTATTCAAAGACAGTTTTGCAGCATAAGCCTGTTTATTTTCTTTCATCCTTTCAGGAAGATTAGTTATATCTATAATCTCGTCACCCAACATAAAATCTTTTGATATAAGAGGTGAAGAAAGAGGCTCAAATACGTCTAATCCTATATTTGCTTGAATAATAAAAGGGTCAATGGAAGTAGTTGATATGTACATCCCGATGACAATAAATTTGTCCGTATCTATTGCAATGTTTAGAAATACATATCCATATCGTTCAATGATTAACTTTCTTGCTTCCCGCTCTGAACTTGAATCTGTGGCAGATTTAAATTCCCTTTCTCCGACTAATATCAGTTGTAACACATCTGCAATAATAGATTTTCCGACACCGCTGTCACCTGCAAAATCTGTCCGAAACGGATGAAAACGATAATCTGAATTATAATGATTACGAATGCCTACTGTTGAAAGGCTATATATACGAGGAAATTTTTTATTACTCATTGCTAATCGGTGTATTGATGATGTAGTTTTCAAACATATTCAGTAAACGATTGAGAGACGGCATGATTTCAAAAGTTTCCGTGCTTTTGTCTATCATAATCCAACATAAATCGTTGAATTTTTTAAGCGCTTTGTCCATCTCATCTTCAATAGATTTTAGCTCATAATCCGTTTCTTCTGTATCTTCCGATTTTGCAAATAGCCGTAATAAGTGCGGTTTATATTCTTCATACTCCGACAATACTTGTACTTTAAAATCTTGGATTAGTATACGGCTTTCTGCTCTTGGTTCAAGAACATACATGCGAATTAATAGAAAGGCTATGATTAGATGCGATTCCGCAAGATATTCACGATTTTCTACAGGAATATTACCCCGTTGGTAGTATCCGTTTCCATCTTTGAAGAAATCAATGAAAAAGTATTCTAAATCACCTTCGCCCTCACGATTCAAATGGATATCAAACAAATTGTCATAATAAGATTTTAGTTTGTCGTAATATTTTCCGACAAAAGCAAACTGCTTACCCTGTGAAGGACATTTTTGAATATGTTTTCCACTTTTCAAAGCATAATCGACATCTGCAAATATTGATATTGCTTCTTGTGTCGTTAAAAATGCATAGCCTACATTTTCTTGTAAATAATCGTCTTCCATATTTTTATCATTGGATATTCGGGGATGCCAACTATTTCAGTTGAAATAGATATCCCGAATGAATTAATGTCACGGTAATATTTAGACATGGTTTTGTGAGCTAACTTCACACAAATACGGATATTCCCATTTTCTTTTTTGAGCACTTCATAAAAGAAAGCAGAAAAATCAACTTCTTGATATGCTTTTAGTCGATTTTCCAAATCAAGCATATAAAGGTTAATCCTTTTTTGAATTTCAATCCTTTCTTTTTCCAATAAAAAGCGATTCTCTGTTTCAGTGGCGTTGGTTACGGGAATTTTTGATTTCGCTGTTTTGAACCGACTAAGGGAAGCTCCATCAAAATTTTCTTTAACGATAATAAACCTTGGTTGCTGAGTATAACGTATCGGGATACTTGGTATGCCATCAGGGAAACGGATTTTGCCTTTTTCCAAAGTGCTTTTTTCAAGTAGTTGATTAAAGAAGCGTTTGAACCGAATGTAGAAATCGTGCCTATTGATATTTCTGATATATTCATTTAGTCGAGGTTTAACGCTGTCTATACGCTTGCTGATGATTTTCAGATTACCTCGAACTTCCTGAAAGAAGGATAGCACATTTGCCCGTTGTCTGTTCAGAAGAATATCTTCTGTAATGATATTACTCTTCAATAGCTTGTTTTGAATATCGTGCGCTCCACTAAAGGCATTATTCAACTCTTCTGTTTTGGAACGAATATCTTCCAATGTGTTAACTATTGATTTTAAAGCATTCAAATCGTAAGCATGCTCATTTGATATCTGTCGTCTGAAATCAATGACTAATCGGTCAATTTGGATATATAGGGTATTAATTTGTGTATCTACTCTTTGGCTATAGCTTTCGAATGTAGTAGAGTACCACTCTGTGAAGGATTGTTCGCTAAAGGTGTTAGAAAGGTATAAAAACTCTTTTTGTAGCTGAGTGGGATTGAATGTCTCTTCAAGAATATTTTCAATCAGTTTGCACCACTTTTTGGTAAAAGGTTTGAGACGGTATAGCCGATTCTTTTCATCGCGCCATAAAAAATACTTTTGAAAATACTTGACTATATTATTAAACTGTATTTTCTGATTGGTTTTCAAATCATATCGGATCTCCCTCAACGATTTGATGATTTCTTCTTCTGAAAACTCTTTCCCAATGTCTCCGTCCTTTTGTTTCTGATACAGATGAAACAGCACCAATCCTTCCTGCTTAAGAGGAATAAGATTTTCATATTCTTTTTCTATTTCATTGTATAGATTGAATAAGGACATAACTTTAACAATACAAAAAAGTTAACCTTATTGCCAAACATTGGTTGTTTTAGCATTATAAAGATTAACCTTACATTTAAATTTAGTTTTTATTTTCTCAATATGCATCAAATCGGCATCTGAGTATACACCGATATACACACTCCATAATTTGTCTTGTGCCTTCTTCCCTTGATTAGCCGCGATGTTTATGGCTTCTATGATATGTGTATCATTGTCGCCAAAGTTGAAACCAAATGTTATTAATGAGCCTTTTATCGAAGAAAACTTATCAAAGCAAAACGACAGGTATTTGTTATGCATAATGTGCGTAAGTTTTTCATTTGCATTGCCTGCTGTCACAAAAATGGGATATTCTTTCTTTTCCATTCTTGCTTTAATGTTATCTAATAAGTAGTCACCGTTATATTCTTCTTTGATTATATCTATTCCTGTATCAAATAGAGGAAGCGCACCATGCAAATAAAATACGGATTGGCTATCCTTATTTTTACCCCAACGAAGTTCAGAATATTCCGGTTCATAATCCGGAACATACTCATCTCCTAATGGGTTTTCGACTTCTCTTCCAAAGCCATCTCCTGCATTTTTACAAGTGTTGCGCATTAATACCCAATAAAGAAGCAAGTCATAATTCGACGAAAAAACATATCCGTCATTAACTAAGTAATCTTCTAAAAAAGTACAGCAAGCGGCATTTTTTTCTTCAGGTATCTTAAACACATGTTCAGGGTGCATTGCTTTAACAGCATCAATCAAGCTATTTTTCAGGGTTTCACTTGTATGCTTGATTTTATCAATCAGTTCTTTGTCTGCATTGAAAACTTGAGTAACATTAGCGAAAAGGTCTAATTGCTGCATGATTATCTCAAAGTTCTTTGTATTTATGCTGTTGAATAGCTGTTTCAATAATTCATCTTCCGAGTTTTCTATAAATGCACTAAGCGCATTATATGAGAATATTTTGGCATCATAAGCCATACTGAATCCATTTCCCAACAGCAAATGCTTAGCCCTTCCTTTTTTGCGTAGGGATTGAACAACCTCTTGATAGGTTTGAAGTTCTTCAACTTTCATACTTCAACTTTTTTCCAATGATGTTTGGGAACAAAACAAGGCAATTTACTCAAAATAATATCCTGAGGTAAGCCCCACATGATTTCATATGTATTTTCTCCAACTTGGGAATTAGCTTCCTTTGCTTCTAATTCCATATCTATGGGGACATTCACAAATATAGTATAGTAAGGACTGGTAGATTGGTCATAACTTTTAAGTTTTGGGTCTATGGCAACAAGCTTGTCAAATAACCCTTCAACATTTAACTTCTTATCTACACTAATAGGAATTGAACAATAAGAATTGCCCTTGCTGTCCACAAGGTGACTTTTAATAATGCTATCTGCTAACTTAATCTTTATCATGATATTTTCTTTAAGATTTCTACTTCAAACTTTCGTTAATGGCAAAGTTAGCAAATCTTTTAACATTGTCACTAACTTTTTCATTTTAAGAATGAAATCTATGGTATTAATACTAGGAATTAGTTGTTTTGCTTCACCATTCACAATAAACAAGCTGTTTTTATTCGAATAAAGTTGCTTATGACATCTCTGTTACCACTACTTCAGCAGTTGCAAAATAGCAGGGCAAAGTCTTTTTTGTTTTATCGACAAAACAAAAACAGCTTATTTTCGTCTTATCGACAGAACAAGAATACCCCTAACTAATCCTGATATTTTGTTTTGTTTCTAAAATGCATTATATTTGCAGCATAATAGAAACAAAATCAAGAAATGACATTTTTGGAATTTAAGAATCAGCTATTCGATTTGGCATGCTTCAATATCTATCAGGTATATGCATGGCAATCGGATTTTGACCGTAATAGCCTTACTCGCTGGGTGAAGAAAGGATATCTTATCCGGTTACGGCAGGGATACTTTGCTTTCTCTGAATATAAGAGCAAACCGGATTATTTCCTTTATTTTGCCAACAGGATTTACCGTCCGTCCTATATCAGCTTGCATACAGCATTGTCGTTCTATGGGATGATACCGGAAGCGGTGGTACAGATTACCAGTGTGACAACCCTAAAAACAGCATCTTTCGTCAATGACTTCGGCGAATACTCTTATAAGAACGTCAAAGAAAACCTGATGTTCGGGTACGAGTTGAAGCCAATGGCAGACAATCGTACCATACAGTTTGCCACACCCGAGAAGGCATTACTTGATTTGCTGTATCTTTATCCGTTCTATGATAGTGAGCAGGAATTGGAAGAATTGCGCTTGGATGAAGATTACCTGCACGATGATTTAAACAAGGATTTACTGATGGACTACTGCGACATGTTTCAAAGCAAGGCACTTGATCATCGTGTAAAGTTACTTCTTAAAACTTACGATTTATGATACAGATTGAACAGATAAGAAATTATTTTCCGGTTCAAATCCGTGGAAATTCGGGGTTCGATAAGCACATACTAAAAGAGTATTTACAGTTGATGATTCTGGATTACCTTTCTTCTACGCCAAACATCCAAAAGATGGCTTTTATCGGTGGGACAAACCTGCGTTTAGTAAAAGGGATAGACCGGTTTTCTGAAGATTTGGATTTTGACTGCAAAAACCTGTCGAAAGACGAGTTTATTGAAATGACAAACGGCGTAATTCAGTTTCTGGAACGTTCAGGATTACGCGTGGAGGCAAAAGATAAAAAAAATCCAAAGCTAACAGCCTTCCGGCGTAATATTCATTTTCCTGAACTGTTATTCGATTTGGGATTGAGCGGACATAAGGAAGAACGCTTTTTGATAAAGGTCGAAAGCCAATACCAAGGAATTGCTTATCCCCCTGTTATCACAAATATCAAAGGGTACGGATTCTTTTTCCCGTTTCCCGTTCCTTCTGATGGTGTATTGTGCAGTATGAAAATTGCCGCCATGTTAGCCCGCGCCAAAGGACGTGATTTTTACGACCTGATGTTTTTGCTTTCGCAGTCAAAACCCGATTACGATTTTCTTTCAAAGCGTTGCGGAGTACATAATTTGCAGGAGTTCAAACAGGCAGCAGGCGAATTGCTGAAAACAGTCGATTTGAAGAAGAAGCAAAAGGATTTTGAGCACTTGCTTTTCAATAAAGCGAATAGTGAGAAGATTTTGAGGTTTGGGGATTTCGTTAATTCGCTTACAGAATAATTCGATGCGAAATGCACATTTCGGAAATGACCGTTTCGGAACAATGGAAAGGCAAATTAAACAGCCGTAAATTTTACCGCCATAAAAATTACCTTCTATTTCTGTTATGCCCTATTTTTGCTGCACAAGAGAAGTAAAAAGACTAATTATTTCAACTTTTCGGTCAAACAATGGATTAATTTAATATTCTTTCTTAACTTTGCAGTAACAATCGTGTTAAATCACGGGCAAAACGATGAGAAATAATCGTGTGCTAAATCGTGTGGATTTTCCGATGAAAGAAAAGATAAGTCGGTGATTGTCAATGGTGATACGTAAAGCGTTCACTTTCTGGTGGAAACAAATGCATATTACCCCTAATTTTGTAGATTTAAAGAAAGTACTTATCTTTGCTTTCAGTATTCTCCATGAGCAAACTATCGCAAAAGCACGTAGCAAATTAGTGGGTTAAATCATGGGATATGCTTGAAGCTAAAAATATAAAGTTTTAAATATCAGCGTGGTAACTCTGTAAGGAGAATCCCAGGCGGATCACCAGGAAACAAAAGAAAATCAAGCAAATCCCTGATAATATCTGATTATCAGGGATTTCTTTTTTTCTCCCAAATAGTAAAAGGGGTACTTTAAAGCATATTCTCGGTGGATAAATCGTGGGACTAAAATCAAACTCTGAAAAGCCCCACAAATTTGCATTTTTATCACAGATTCATAGCATTTTGCATAGTCATACTTTGGAAGAGAATACACAATGAACTATCACAGAATCGGCAAATACTTATATCCAAGATAGATAAATTATTTAGATATCTATAAATTATGTATTCCCAACTGTTTCAATATATCAGATGTCAATTTTGACAACGGTCTTTTTGATAATCCGTCTTCACCTATATAATAACCCCATAGTATTCTATGGATAGTATCAGCATCAAGCCCCATTTCACTATATACTTGAATTATTTTTTTTAAATATCCAGCTTCATTTGCTCTTGCCTTGCAAACTATTTCATAAGCCACATCCTTATGGTGACGATATAATTCATCTAATGCAAATGCTTCAATATTTGTTTGACATCGATCATCTGCATTAAACACAACATTCCAGTTCCGCTTACCAAGCATACAATTTAATAATGAATCAATTTCAATTTGCCCATTATTATCAAATCCTTCTGCATAAGGATTGATTTTAATAGATTTTTCGCCTTTTGCCTTATTACAATCTGGACAACAAGGTATCAGATTATAGAATGAAAGAGCTAAATATGGATAAGAAACTTTGCTATAAAAATGGTCGAATTGGGCACTGACTTTTCTGTTGCTGTCAATTGCAAAAATATAATGTCTATTACAATAAGGGCAGACGCCCCAATTTAATTCTTGTAAGACAGTCGGTAAATATTGATATCGAATCTTTTCATATTGCCCTATCATATAGGTGTAAAAAGTTTTCCATTCTTTTGATGTTAAATTTATGTTTGGGAATCTGCTCTCAAATTCAAATATAAGATTTTTAAAATCATATGGCGAGCAAGAAACATACTTTTCAAGATTACCTTCTTCTTCAAATAAATATTTAATGAATATGTTATTTTTATCTTGCGCACCATGGTCAGGACATATTCTACATACGCCCGACAAATATTGTCGATATTTTCGTGAGATATTCGAATCATATGTTTTCCTTTTCAGAATCTTCAATTTTTTTCAATTCCTCAATTAAGTATTGTTTCCTAACGTTTGGAGCAAGATTCTGACGCTTAGAATCATATACTTTCAGCAATAATCCTCTTATTATTGGCTCTCCAATTCTATATATTTCTTTAAGTATTTCAGGGGATATCTCAGCATTATTAAGACGATTATAGATTTCCTGTATTTTGCATTTAGCAAAATCACCAATAGGAACACCTTCGAGAAAAAAGCTATCGTTGTAGAGGGTATGAATATTTGCAGCGAATGTTTCTTTATGCCTTATTGGAGTACATACACGGCTATACCCATCTCTTTTTTCAATGAAAAGTATATTGCTTCTAGGAATATCTGATATTAAAATCGGAGAGTGTGATGTGATAATTATCTGAAACATTACTTTTGGAAAGAACTTAGCAAAAGATGACAAAAGTATATTCAAAAATTTTTGTTGCCATTCTGGATGTAATTGCAAGTCCGGCTCATCCAGTAATAATATAATAGTTTTGCCATCAAAGTAATGAGAGTTTACAATTCGCCGTTCATGAACATAATGGATTTCTCCTTGTTTTTCAAAAATAGAACCAAGTATGCGTGCTAATAACGTATAAAGAATACGTTCTCCTGAAGAAACACCATATTTTATAGTTACCCAAGTATTGGATGTATTCTTATCAAATGCCCTATTTGATGCATATGGCAATACTTTTGGAATTGCATAGTAATAGTTATATAAAGCATTCACGAATCCATAGTCTATGAAGTCAATATATACTCCAAAAGTTAAAGGAGCATCTCCTCCCATTGACGCACGTTGTAAAGGTTGTTTGTAGCGAATGGCTTTTCTGTGAAATAAATCTAATAATAAATCATAGATATTGTAGCCATATTCAGCACGTGTATTCAAAACTGAAATAACTTCTTCAAATGATGTTGTATTATTCCATGCGTCTGGTATTGATGCTAACGCAAATATCCTCTGTATGATTTTAAGTTTTATTTGGTCTTGAAAGCTATCCGTCAATCCTTTCGAAAGTTCCTTGTATGTAGGATGATCTAAATTTGAATGATTGTATGCATGAAATGTTAGTTCAATATAAGTTGGCAGTTTAAATGACGATATTATATTTTGAGAGCCATCGCGAGTATATATCAAAAACAATAACAATCGAAAAACATCACCCGTTTGCATCACATCAATATCTGAAATATGGGCAAAATCTGGCGTATTACCTATTTCGTATATATGTTTTCTTAATAAAAAAGCATTTGAAATATCTTTAAATTTTGAGTAATAAGAATTTTTATTCGATAGAGCCCTATCTATCGACGTTGAATAAAATATTACTTCCGTATTGTTGATTCGTTCTTCGAATTCCCCATTAAGAGGACTTCCCCATCGGTTAAATCGTTTAACTTCAAATAAAAATTTTATCTCCGAATATAATGTGGGGACATTGCTATAAAGCTGTCCTTCATACAAGCATATAATCCATCCTCCGCCTTGTCCACATAAAGATTTTATAATACATTCCAATAAATTGGTTTTCCCAGATGCATTTTTACCTATAATTGCGGTAATATTTAGGATATTATCGCCAAACCATTTATTAGGTACATTATTCTTGTGCCACTCCATATGAAAGGTTTTAGTAGTGGCATTATATGTGAACTTATAATTTGGCGAAAAATTATATTCACATCCTTTTATGCTTTTATTGTCATTATGAACATATAAATACAACAGTTCCATACTCTAAGTTATCATGTATTATGCTCCAAGAGTAGAAATAGGTACAACCAACACGTTATCTTTTCTTCTATATGCGAATGTTCCAGTGGCCGTAAGTACCATGAGAAAAGAAGGATGCTTCATACGATTAACATCTATTTTAGACGCTAGTCGCAACAAACTATTTGCGCCATCTTCTATGAGTTTCTCTCCTCCTAATTTTATTTCAATCAATGCATAATCTCCATTTGGTAAATGAACAACAGCATCACATTCCAGTCCATTCTTGTCCCGGTAATGATATACATCACCCGCCAATGATTGGGCATAAACCCTTAAATCACGAACACATAATGTTTCAAATAATAAACCGAATGCTTTGAGATCGTTCATTAAATCTCCAGGACCTATTCCCATTGCGGCTGTTGCTATTGATGGATCAACAAAATATCTGGTATCCGCAGTACGTATAGCTGTTTTAGATTTCAAATTTGGATTCCATGCAGGCATATCCTCTACTACAAACATTGAACGTAATGCATCAAGATAGTTCCTAACCGTTTTATCTTCCACAACATTGGGATCGCCACCGTTCATGTCTTCAACAATTTGCCTGATGGATGTTTGTGTACCTTGAAATCTTGCATATGAACGCATAAGTCGTTTTGCTCTTTCAACACTTCGATCCACCCCATCCACTTGGCGAATATCCACATTCACTACGGCATCATAATAATCTTTAGCAGGGTTCAATGCGACATCTTCAGATAATTCTGAAACTACCGGCCAACCACCACGGCAAATTAAAAACGCGATTCTTTGTAAATCAGATTTTGCCTCACATCCAATAGACATTCTGGGATTACTGAATAATTTTGACAAACTAATATCCCCAGTAGAATCTCCAGATTCAAATAATGCCATCGGACGCATCCGTAACCAAGCAAAACGCCCGGTTCCTGAATGACTTATTTTTTCTCTATTTGCAGGTTTGGCTGAACCTGTCAATATAAACTGCCCCATTCCATTTCTATGATCCACTGTATAACGTATAGCATCCCATATTATAGGTGCAAGTTGCCATTCATCAATCAAACGAGGTGTTTCTCCATTAAGTATTATATCAGGATTATCTTCTGCGAATATCATGTATTGTGAACGCCTGCGAGGATCATCCATAAAAACAGCACTATTGCTATGGTGCTCCGCAGTTGTGGACTTACCACACCATTTTGCGCCCTCCAAAACAATTGCACCTATACTTTTTAATCGTGTGGAGAGTTCTATATCTATAATACGTGGACGATATTTATTAGCCATAAATAATTGAATTTATGATGCAAAGATAACTCAATTTATCAGGATTACCAAATATGGCGATCCGAAATTGCTTAAATCGGCGCATTTTCACTACCCAATTTGGCGACTTTATACTACCCAATTTGGCCACATTGAATAATCAAAGACAAGGGAGAACGTGAACCTATTATAGTCCAAATCAATGTCAATCATTTTAAAACCAAAATCACCCCGCTTTCAATAACTCCCGACCCGCCTCTATCGCTTTATCAAAAAATCTTTTCAACAAAATCCCCATCGCCTGCTGCTTAACCATCGCCAGCCGCATCTCTTCGTTTATGACCATATTTCCGGCAGGCCGGTAACCGGCCGCTTGCCGCATGGCAGTCCGTTTCGCCTCCGGACTGTCGCGGATAATTCCCCGCGCTTGCAGGGAGAGATACACCCGCGCCGGATAAAGCCGCTCGATCGGACAGCCTGCCCGGTATTGCTCAAACACCCGGCGCAGAAATACCCGTTCGCGCTCCTCCTTGTAAGCCTCGGAGACGGGCGGAAGGGCGGACAGCGATTTCGCTTGCTCACGCTCCACAACAGCCCGGTATCGCAAATCGCTGGTTTGATAGCATTTCAGCCAGCGGGTAATCGTGCGCAGGTTCAATCCCATGAAATCTCCGTATTCACCTTTGGCCCCCAATTCAAAACAAAGGGCGACCTCCTGCAAGGTCAGGCTCGGATATGACTCCTGAAGGTCGGCTGCCAGTTTAGCAATCAAAATACCCAGATCACGGTCATTAGGAGGCGAAAAACCCAGCAAGACATAGGTCTGGAATAATATTTGATTTACCGCCGGAAGAATTTCCTCCGGCCGGTACGTCATCAGGCGGCGGTCGGCAATGGCATGTTGCAGTCTGATTTCCAAACTCATACGGCTTGCGAATTATAGATTTTCATGGCTATTTCCGTCGCACGTTTCCCTGTTTCCATCAATTCCTCTACTTTCGAAGAACGTTCCGGCCGACCGGATGAATAGATCACTTTGGGAATATGCTGCTGCGCGCCGCCGGAAAGCTCTTCCGTTTTCAGATTGAAATTGTGGTATCGCCACCAGCCGATGAAACTCTGGCTGTAATCTTTTTTCGTCCGGATCGTATCCAGGCTGAATTTCAAGCGCAGGAAATCATCGAATACGGCCATGGCTCCCCGCACATATTGCAGGACGGCTGTGCCTTTTCCGGAATAACGCACGATGGTGGCCTGCCAGTCTTCGTCTGCCAGCAAAGCATCTTTCCATTGCTCACGCTCTTCATCCAAATTCTGCGGTTCTTCTTTCGGCTCCTCGCACGCGTGTTGTTGCTGTTGTTGTAAGTTTACTTTACTTTTCTTTTCTTTTCTTTGTCGCATTTCTGTAACAGAAACCCCCGTTTCTGATACATTAACAGCATTTTCCACGATGTTAATGCAATTAAACTCTTCGGAAATGGGATTTTTGCATCGTTTTACAACTAAAATGTATCTTTCCTGAATACTTTTAGACGTTAATACATGATAACAGTCATATTTTTGTTGATTGAACAAACCAAGCTACAAACAATAAGCAATTATTTCCTGAATCTTTTCTTCCGTATCTCCCAAACGATCAGCAAGGTCATACACATAATCATCCGACAATTGCAGGAAATACCCCTCTTTTTTGTAAATGTCGCACAGGAGCGTAAAGTAAGCCAGGAAACCAAACGACTTGTAGCGGCTTTTCAGTTTACGTACTTGTATATTTTCAAATATATCGGTATCGACCGGAAAATAATCCAGTCCTTTTTTAATAGGTCTAGCCATGATTGTTATAAACTTTTTCAATTATGATTTTGTACCGCACGGATAACCAGCCGTAACGTTTTCAGCATCAGCAGTTCTCCAGGCAGCACGCGTATCACGCACCAGCCTGAGACTGCCGCCTCATTATATTTCTCCATATCACGCAGGTAGCCTTCGGGGCGGATATGGCGGCCACCGTTGAAGGCGCCGCCCTCCACCTCGACAGCCACACGGCGGGAAGGGATGGCGAAGTCGAACCGCCAGTCCCGCCCGGGATGGAAACGGTATTCCGCCACCACCTCCTCGCCCGTATGCTTCAGGATCAACGCGCTAAGCGGCGAAAAATAGGCCGTCGCCAAAATACTTATTGTATATTTCCCCATTTCGGTGAAAACTGTTGTTTTTTTATAGGAAAACGCCCTTCCGGGAGAAAATACAATTCCTTTCGGAAGAAAATCAAATTTCATCCGGGAGAAATTGAAAACGGACTCGGATGGGGTGAAACAGGGAAGGGAAGATAATGTAAAATTCGAGACTGGCTTTCAGAAATAAGGTGTCAGATTGAAAAAGATGCTTCAGAGGTTTCGGCACAAAATCATTCGAAAACGTTTACGACGTCCTCCATCAAAACGGCATCCTCGACGAAAACAACGATAGTTATTTGTTCGAATTTATCTGAATATTTTCCACAGAAAAACAGATACGGGACAAATAAAAAAGAAGAACTTAAAGATTTACCAGTTGTCGCAAATTTTGCGACAACTGCAAGAGATGGCAAAACTTATAAAATGGAGTTTTACAATCTGGAGATGATTTTATCAATTGGATATCGGGTAAAATCTCAATCTGGAATACGATTTCGTATTTGGGCCAACAAAACATCGCTTCCCCCTGTCGAGGGAATTTTCTTCGACGGTCAATTGTTCGATGCTTATAAATTTGCTGCCGACCTGATAAGATCGGCCCGCAAATCAATTGTACTTATCGATAATTATATTGATGAAAATGTCTTAATGCTTTTCACAAAACGGAGTCCAGGTGTAACTAATTGGCATATTATCACATTACCCCGTTTTTATTACGAAATTTTATTTCTATATTTGTTAAAGAATTTTCAAACAAAACAGGGTATTTAGCCGTTATGATAATAAAAAAGAAAACGCTGATAAAAAGATGAGGATTTGGATAAAACGGATAGGGATTGTGTTGTTGATACCGGTGGTATTGATATTACTCGTCTCTGTGCTTTTATATATACCGCCTGTACAGAATTTTGCAGTGAAACAGGCCGCCTACTATGCCGGAAAAGCGACCGGGATGCAGATCGGGATCGAGCGGATACGCCTCTCCTTCCCGCTGAACCTGACTGTGCGGGGCGTAGAAGTCCTGACGGCTCCTACCGATACGCTCCTGACGCTGAAAAGCCTTTCCGTCAATGTACGTGCCTTGCCTCTGCTGAAAAAAGAAGTGCTGGTAGACGCCATCAATCTGGAAGGGGTGAAAGTGAATACCGGGACTTTTATCGAAGGCATGGAGATAAAAGGTGTGCTAGGACGCTTATATGCCAAGGCCGACCGCATCAATCTCTCGAAAGAACAGGTGACGCTCAATACAATCGACCTGTCCGATACCGCTATCACCCTGCTACTGAACGATACGACAACGAAAGCCGACACCACCTCCACCCCAGTCAACTGGATATTGAAACTGGAAAAGATCAATCTCGACCGGGTGGCGTTTGCCATGCAGATGCCTGCCGACTCGTTGCGCCTGACTACCTATATAGATAAGGCGAACCTGAAAGACGGCGTCGTAGACCTGGGCACCTCACAATATGGAGCAGACCTGTTCACGCTGACCGGTTCGACACTGGGATACGACGGCAACGACCAGGAGCCGGTGATAGGTTTCGACCCTTCGCATATCGCCCTGAGTAATGTCAATATCACCCTGGATTCGCTGTTCTACGGAGGGAGGGACATAAAGGCACGGATACGCGAACTCTCTGCCAACGACCGTTCCGGACTGGCGATCACTTCGCTGACCGGAAGCCTTCACAGCGACAGCACGACTATTAGTGTACCGCAATTATTACTGAAAACAGCTGCTTCGGAAGCACGCCTGCTGGCGATGGTTCCCTGGAGTTCGTTCGATGAAAACCCCGAGGTGATATGCGGGTGTTATTAACTGCCTCTTTGGGAAAAGAAGATGTGATGACATTTGCCGGTGCACTGCCCGAAGATTTTCAGAAAGCCTATCCGCAGAAACCGGTTTCACTGACTGCCGGAGTAGAGGGAAACTTATCGTCCATGCTGCTCCGCCAGTTGAAAGCTGAGTTGCCGGGGACTTTCCGGATGGACGTTTCCGGAACGATGAAAGTACTGACCGACAGTATGCGCCGTTCTGGAAAACTGGACCTGAAAGCTAAAACCGGCAATCTCGATTTCCTGCTGACGATGCTTCCCCTCGCCGAACGCCACCGGTATAATATTCCGGCAGGCATCACCCTGACCGGCGAGGCGGCTCTGAAGAATAATGAGTATCAAGCCGATCTCCTGTTGAAAGAAGACAAAGGGAAAGTCCTGCTGACAGGCCGTTTCAACCCGGCCAAAGAGGCTTATAAAGCCGACCTGAAAGTGGATAGCCTGGAGCCGGTGCATTTTATGCCGCTCGATTCGCTCTATTATATGAGCGCTTCCATACAGGCGGAAGGCCAAGGGTTCGATCCCTTCAAAACCTCTTCCTGGGCAAAGCTGGACGGAAAACTGACGGATATACGATACGGCAATTACAACGTATCGGACGTCACCCTGGCCGGTTCGCTGGAAAAGAACTTCGTAAAGTTCGACCTGCTGAGCAAATATCCGCTGGCAAAGATGGATATGACGCTGAATGCGACCTTGCAAAAGAAAGAGATCAAAGCCATGCTGATAGCCGATGTCGAAAACTTCGACCTCTATGGCATGCATCTGATGAACGACTCGCTGGCAACCTCCTTTCAGCTTTTCGCGGAAGCGGAAACCGATATGGGAAAGAACAACCTGGTCGACGTCACCCTCGGAAACTGGGAACTGACCACCACCACGGGTATTTATAAACCGAAGACACTGACCCTGCACGCCCAAAGCTCCAAGGACACCACCCGCGTCTCCTTCCATGCCGGCGACCTCGGGATCGTGCTGACCGGCAACTCCGACCTGGAGACCATGACCGATAAGTTCAACAAGATTTCCGAAGGGTTGAACAAACAGCTCGAGAAAGATTCGATGATCAATATTCCCGCCTTTAAACCGTTGCTGCCGGATATGCATCTGCCATATCGGCAGGGAAAGATAATCCGATTTATAATATATTGCAGCAGGCGAACGTCTCGTTCAACAACCTGAACCTGGAGGCGTTCACCTCTCCCGAAGAAGGTTTCCGGCTGGATGCCGGCATTTACAACCTGATGCAGGACACGACGCGGATAGACACAGTCAGCTTTGCGATCCGGCAGGACTCGCTCGGACTGTTGTATCAGGCCGATGTCATCAAGACGAAATTCCGCCAGCAGGCTCCGTTCACAGCCGGAGTCAAGGGGAAGGTCAGGAATACGTTTGCCGATGCCGAACTCCTATACACGGACGGCCTGGGGAAAACCGGTATCCTGCTCGGACTGCGTGCCGACAAGGTGGAAGAAGGTTTCAACCTCCATCTGTTCCCGGACAATCCGATTCTGGCATTCCGTCCTTTCAAGCTGAACCCGGACAATTATATCCTTTATAAGAACGAAAAAGATATTGCCGCCGACCTCCGCCTGTCGGGCGAAGAAAACGCCTCCCTGTGGATACATTCGCTGCCCGAAAAGGATAAGATGGAGGAACTGCATCTGGAATTGAGCCAGATCAACCTCGATGTGATCTCAAAGGCTTTTGCGGAGATACCTTCGATGAAGGGTATCCTGAGCGCCGACATGCAGTATGCTCCGTCGGACAGTTCGTTTCTGGTCGTTGTCGATGCGAATATTGACAATCTGATCTATGAAGGCGGACGGGTAGGCGAACTGATGTTCAGCACCGTTTATCTCCCGCTGGCAGACAATACACACCAGGTCGACATGCACTTCTTCCGCGACCAAAACGAAGTTATGTCGGCAACCGCCCTTTACAAGATGGGAGAAAACGACCATCTGGACGGGACACTCGACGTAACGCATCTGCCGCTGGATATGGTGAACCCGTTTATCCCGGATAATATGGCGGCGCTCAGCGGCGTGCTAGAAGGGAACATGACGATAAAGGGCAGCAGCAAAGCTCCCGAAATGAACGGATATATCGAAATGGATTCGACTTCAATGTTCGTCACTGCCGTGGGAACCAGTTTCCGGGTGGACGACAAGAAAATCGTGGTGAAAGAAAATAAGATCCTATTCGACAAATACCATATCCACGCAGCCGGAAAGAACCCGTTCGTGATAGACGGCACGATCGACTTCAATAATCCTTCGCGGATGATGGCCGACCTGAAGCTGAATGCCGACAACATGCAGTTGCTCGACGTGAAGCGTAACAAGGAAAGCATGGTGTACGGCAAACTGCTCGTCAACCTGGCGTCGACGGTCAAAGGTCCGCTGGATGCCTTAATGATGCGCGGCAGCCTGCAACTGCTGGGAGGAACCAATGTGACCTATGTCATGAAAGACTCGCCGCTGACGGTACAGGACCGTCTGTCCGACCTGGTGACTTTCACTTCGTTCGAAGACACGCTGGTGAACCGACGCCGGCAAGAAGCCCCGCTGCCTTTGGGCGGCCTGGATATGCTGCTGACCATCCGCATCGACCAGTCCGTACGGCTGAACGCCGACATTACACCCGACCGCTCCAGCAAAGTCGAGCTCGAAGGGGGTGGCGACCTTTCTTTCCAGTATACCCCGCAGGGCGAGATGATCCTGAACGGACGATATACCCTTTCGGGCGGCATCGTGAAATATGCCCTGCCGGTCATCCCGCTGAAAGAATTTAATATCGAAAACGGTAGTTATGTGCAGTGGAGCGGCGATCCGATGGACCCGTACCTGAACCTGACTGCCACCGAACGCATCCGCACGAACGTGACGCTCAGCGGACAGAACCCGCGCATGGTGAATTTCGACGTGGGCATCGCCCTCAAACAGCAGTTGGAGAACCTGGGCCTGCAATTCGTCCTGACGGCTCCCGAAGACCAGGCGATGCAGACCGAATTGAGCAGCCTGGGTGAAGATGAACGCACGAAACTGGCAGTCGGCATGATCATGACCGGCATGTATTTGGGCAACTCAGGAAGCGGCAAACAGAATCTGAACATGGGTGCCGCCCTGAACAGCTTCCTCAACAGCGAGATCAGCAACATTGCCGGAAGTGCCCTGAAAACGGTCGACATCTCCTTCGGTATGGATACCTACGACGAGAACGGCGACGGCTCAGGCGGCCAGCGTACCGATTATAATTTCAGTTTCGCCAAACGTTTTTGGAACGACCGCATCCGTGTCGTGCTGGGCGGACGCATCTCGACTGGCGAAAATGCCAGCAACAGCAGCCAGACACAGGCCTTTATCGACAACGTCTCGATCGAATACCGGCTGGATGCCAGCGGAACCCGCTACGTGAAGCTGTTCCACGATAAGAACTACGAAAGTCTGCTAGAAGGTGAGATCACCGAAACAGGTGCCGGTATCGTCCTGCGCCGCAAGATGCTCCATCTGCGCGAACTGTTCAATTTTAAAAAGAATCGACCCAAACCGGTAAATGAAGAAGAATGATGGAAAATAAGGACATATTATACAAATTATACAGACTGTTAAACAGGATGGCGATAACACACCCCCTGCCCCCTCTCGAGAGGGGAAAAGTTACCAACAGTTTCCACAACAGAGAGTATCCGTCTCCCCTCTCGAGAGGGGGCAGGGGGTGTGTCATAATTTTCCTATTCACTACCCTGATCCTGCTATCCTCTTCCTGTTCGACAACGAAGAATCTGCCAGAAGGCGAAGTACTCTACACCGGCATTAAAAAGATCGATGTCACCGATGACGATAAAACCACCGCCGGCGAAGATGCCCTCGCCGAAGTGGAAGGCGCCCTTGCCTATCCGCCCAACAATGCCCTGCTGGGAAGTTCGTCCATCCGTGTGCCGTTGCCTTTCGGCCTCTGGGTCTATAATGCATTTGTCAATAAAAAGGGGAAGATTGGGAAATGGATTTTCGACAAGCTGGCTGCTAAACCGGTGTTCGTCTCCACCGTAAATCCCGAAGTCCGCATCAAGGTAGCGCAAAACCTGTTGAAGGAATATGGCTATTTCAACGGAACGACTTCTTTCCAGGTGGATACCAATCCGAAAAATGCGAAGAAAGCAAAACTCATTTACCAGGTGGCCATGAACCATCCCTACACCTACGACAGTATCCGTTATGTAAGGATGCGTCACCGGATGGATACACTGATACAAAATACGATAGGCGAACGCCTGCTTCATGACGGCGAAAACTTCAACGTGACGAATCTGGAAGCCGAACGGCAACGTATCTCCTCCTTGTTGCGCAACAACGGCTTTTATTATTTCCGTCCCGAGTTCATCACTTACCAGGCTGATACCATCATGAATCCCGGCAAGGTGGCACTCCGCATCATGACCAAACCCGGACTGTCACGTGCCGCTCTTCGCCCGTGGAAGATCGGCGATATATCAGTCTGGCTGAACGGCTATAACAATGAGACACCCACCGATTCAGTACGTTACAAAGACATGACCGTCTATTACGAAGGCAAACTGCGCGTCCGCCCGTCGGTGCTCTATAACCGCCTGCGGTTCCGGTCGGGCGACCTTTATTCGCAGGAAAAACAGCAACGGACCCAGACCAGCTATTCGCGCCTGGGTATTTTCCGGTATTCCGAAATGCAATATACCCCGCGCGACACCACCCGGCGCCAGGATACGCTCGACCTGAAGATCAACACGGTCTACGACCTTCCGCTCGACGGTGAACTGGAAGTGAACGTCACCTCCAAAAGTAACGACCAGGTGGGACCGGGAGCCATCTTCAGCGTTACGAAACGGAACGTGTTCGGTGGCGGCGAGACTTTCGGGGTACGCCTGCGCGGTTCTTACGAATGGCAGACCGGCAACCGGGTGGATGGTGCCAAATCGGCCATCAACAGCTGGGAGATGGGATTGAGCGGAACGCTGACATTCCCGCAATTGCTTTTCCCGGGAATGATGAAGAAAGACGGCTTGTATCCGTCAAGTACCTCTTTCCGGTTGTATGTCGACCAGCTGAACCGGGCACGTTTCTTCAAGATGCTGGCTTTCGGCGGAAGTGCTTCCTACGATTACCAGTCGTCCGCCACCAGCCACCATTCGATCACGCCGTTCAAGCTGACGTACAACCTGCTCCAGTCTACGACGCATGAGTTCGATAGCATAACAAAGGATAACAAGGCGTTAAAACTGAGTCTGGAAAACCAGTTCGTGCCGGCAATGGGTTATACCTATACCTATGATGATGCCCCGATCACTACACGCCGGAACCATACGTGGTTCCAGCTTGCCGTTTCGCAGGCAGGTAACCTGCTGGGTGCCGGCTATGCTATTGCCGGAAAGAAATTCAACGAAGAGGGGAAACATCTGTTGGGAAACAAGTTCGCCCAGTTCGTGAAAGGGACAGCCGAGATACGTTACGATTATAAGATCGGCCATAACCAGCATCTGGTCGGACGCATGATGGCGGGTGCCGTCTACAGTTACGGGAACGCCCGAGTTGCTCCCTATAGCGAGCAGTTTTATATCGGGGGAGCCAACAGTTTGCGTGCCTTTACGATCCGTTCGATCGGTCCGGGCCGTTACCTTCCCGAAAAGTCTACTTACAGCTACCTCGACCAGACCGGTGACCTGAAATTTGAAGCCAACCTCGAATATCGTTTCCCGATCCTGGGCGACCTGCACGGGGCTGCATTCGTAGACGCCGGTAACATCTGGCTGATCCGTGAAGACAAACAGCGTCCCGGCGGGCAACTGAAATGGGGACGTTTCCTGAAAGACCTGGCGCTGGATGCCGGTGTCGGCCTGCGTTACGACCTGACCTTTATCGTAATCCGCCTGGATATGGGTATCCCATTACATGTTCCTTACGAAACGGACAAGAATGGTTACTTCAACGTCCCCAAATATAAACCGGGATGGCATCTGGCAATCGGGTATCCGTTCTAGGAGTTCCTCATTTCTTATGTCTGAACAGCAGAACACCCAGTAAAACCAGGAAGGCGACAGCCATCATTGTCATCTCCAACCAATAGTGGGAAGGTTCTACCCATATTTCGGTCAGCATGTCCCAACGGCCCAATATCTCGACAAAGGTCCAGAAGATAATCACGGTCGGGATGGCATAACGGATGGCATAGGCCAGTTTCTTGATTTTCAGCAAACGGATAAAGAGGTAGATCGACCACGCGAGCGAACCGAAAGCAATCAGCATCGTCACCGGATGACGGTCGCCCAGGAACTCAGTGTCATAGGCGAAGAGCAAGACCATATAGCAAGTCCACTGCAGCACGTTCAGTTCCATAAAGGTTGTCATAGCCACATTGCGCACAATCGGCTGAAGCGTTTCTACCGGCTGGCCGTAATGTATCTTGCGTTGTATCCAGTTAAAAAAGTTACAACCGGAACGGGTACTGAAAATATAGAACAGCATGACAATCGCCCAAAAACCGTAGGAGGATGGCATAATCAGATACTCCGGCTTAGTCACCACCTCACCGTTCTCAATCAGGGGTTGCACACCGAAACGGTTGGCAAAGTAAACATACCCGAACTCAATCCAACCCGTCCAGACAAACAGTCCTCCAAACAATCCCCAGAATGTAGCCGAAGTCTCTTTCTTCGAAATAATTCCGACCAATAGCATCACGACACCCAATACTCCCAACCCGAATGCGGCAGGATAAAGATAATTATGACCCAGCAGTTTTTCCATCAGAATCATGGCGGCATGTCCCAACGGCATAGTGAAAAGAACAATCAGAAAGGACAGGATTCCCGTCCAGGGTGAAGTAAGTTTCATAAATGTAATGTATGTATTTGTTTATATTGGTTTCAAAAGTAATCCTTTTTTTATTCGGGAACATAAATAATCTCGCCGTTCTCCATTTCATAAGCGATTCCGACTTTCTTTCCCTTCTTACCGGATTTTTCCTGGCTTTCCGAAGGTTTGTATTTCGTAATCGTCTGTCCTTCTTTCGTTATGATTTCCATATTCTCTTTTCCGGGATTCTTTACCATCGTATAATCTTCCTGCGAGAATATCTCCGTCATGTTGAACTTAGTCACCAGGGCAACCATCAGGGCGACGGCAAAAACCATCGCCACGTCGAACAGGTTCGACAACATCGCAACCGGGTCATGGTCCTCGGCTGCGTTCAATATCCGGCGGCGGCTCATTCGTTTACGGCTTTTGAAGTGACTAATGTGGCTTTTGCTGCCTGAGGTTTCTCTTTTTGGAGGTCAGACAGGAAATCGAGATAAACCAGGTCGGAAGTGAACCAGCGCTGTTTTACCTGTAACAGGATAAATCCGACCGCACCGGAAAACAAGCCCAATACCGTCGTCGCAAAAGCGACCTGCATATTGTAGGCCATAGATGAAATATCGCCGGTGGAAAGTCCCGCTAGCAGGTCCCATCGGAATCAGAGTTCCCATCAGCCCGAGGATAGGACCGAATTTAACCAGTACTTTATATTTGCCGAGTTCGGCATCTGCCGTTACCTCATACTCGGAGAGGATACGGTTGGACACGGCCGTGCTGCCGGTAGACAACAACTGCCGGGCAGTACGGGTAAACAGCGAATCCGGCTGCTCTTCCAGTTCTTCCGAAAAAGTATGGATGGTCGCCTGATCCAGTTGGTCCATGCGGGTACGTAATTGTTTATCTTGTTTTATGCGCTGGATATATTGGCCGGCAAAGCCTCCCAGCATAACGATACTCTTGGCGAAGAAAAAAAGCAATCCGACGATAACGGGTACCAGTAACCCGCTCGATATCCAGAATAAAATATTTGATACTTGTTCCATAATATATTTAGTGCTTAGAATTTTTATGTTGTTTATAAATGCGGACCACCTGTGTCCAAAGATATCCGAGGATGAAAATAACCAGCAACAGGGCCAACGTACCGGCACAGCCTACCCAGTCGACCGGCGAAGCATGGTTGTAGACTGTAGCCGACGGATGGAAAATCGTACAGCAGATAACCAGTACGCAGACGAAGAAGGTCAGGATAACGACCAGTTCTATCAGCAGCTCCTTTTCCGCAATCAGCTTGCGCATAAAGAACGATGCCAGTGAGAACGCAACCGTTACTCCGACTGCCAGTCCGATGCTCGTACGCATAAAATCAACTCCCGTCAACGTAAAGAACAGGGTGATATGAATATAGTACAGGGCAGGGAAAACCAGCAGGGAGGGTATATACCGGAACAACTTCGTGTACCACCGGAAAGAGTTGCCCTCTTCCCAATCCTTTATGCGGGCCATGCAGAAATAACCGGACAACAGCATATCCACCATCACCACCAGCGAAATATTCATCATGGCAGACTGTGTGGAGAGCACCCGTTGTAACTCCAGTTTATTTACCTCCATGGCATAGGGATGGCAGAGCATGATAAATGCGCCCAGCGAAAGGCTGAAGGCAAGCCTGTACCAACGGTTCGGCAACAGGCTTGTCATAAACAGGCTTTTCACGACTGCGAAAAGTGATAATAACAGCAAGATATTATCCATCGTTATTTTCTCCTTTTTCCCTTCCGGGTTCTTTTACGGATGAAGAATATAAGCAGGAAGATGACCGCCAGCCAGAAGAAGCTGATTAAAGCCAGGCTGAATGAAGAAATATTATCTCCCAACCCCGATTCCTGGGTCTGCACGCTCTTGTCTTTCTTCAGCACCACTCCCTTATCATCGCCGGAGATGCTTTCGTTGCGGGCCGATTCAATCTTTCCCTGATATTGTTTGGCTGATTCTGCGGATAACTGTTCGCCGATAAACGTGCGCAACTTGGCATTGTCGCAAACGAAGCCGCTGCAACCTGCATCATATTTCTCCACCAGCTCCGAATGAAGGGCGGCGATATTCCTCAACTGTTCCGGAGTTGCTTTCCAGTAACCTTTGCGGGCGGTTCCATCATCACGGCAGTAGCTTCCTGCAAAGCTGCGGGGTTCTCACGTTCGAAGAACTCCCTGACACCGACATTCAGCTTATCGTTCACAAACACTTCATAATACTGGTCCCAGATTTCATTGTCGATGGCTTTCGGCTTCATCACATTCCAGCCGTAGGTATTACGGATCGTTTCCGACATCGCGTTGGCTGCCGAAGCTCCCTCTTTCATCTGCTCCTTCATGTAAACCGGGTTGAACAGCGTTGAACGGGTCTCTACCCCGATAGCCGATTTCAAATCCTGTACACGGGCCTGGTGGCGGTTACGCAGGTCATTGAAATAAGCGTCGGGATCATTGCCGGTCACGTTGCGGACCGTCAGACTGATACCGCCCATAAATTCATACACATGGTCGAGGCTGAGCGCTCCCCAGGTATTGCTCTGGCGGGGCTGCACGACTGCCTCCGTGTTTTGGAGGCCGCTTCGAAGATTCCGGGTTTGAAACCACCGAAGTCTTTTTCATTGCCGTAGGTGGCACCCATATTATTCAGGTAGACATTGGCTATCTCCGATTCGTTCTCCCAACGGTCGCCGCTTTCAACCATGGCTGTGATGCCGGTTCCGTACATACCGTTTGCACCGCCGAACACACGTTGTGTAGCGTATTCGCGTGCTTCCTTCGGAGAAAAACCTTTATCCAGCAGGACGCGTTCGGCATCGTTGCGGCCTTTGGCCACGTAGTTGTCGTCACCGTCGCCGGCAGCGGCTGCCATATCCACCGCCTTTTGTATCAGGGTAAGGCGGGAGGCGGCTACGTCACGCAACTGGCCGGAAGTCTGCACAACCACGTCCACACGCGGACGTCCCAGGTCTTTGGTGTCGATCAGGCGGATATCCAGCACACGGTTGAACTGGTCGCGTATCGGTTCGACGCCGAGCAGATAAAGTATCTCGCCGATTGTCGCTCCTTCGCTTTCAATGAAACTGCCGGACCAAAGGGTAAAACTAACTTTCTTCGGAGTGGCACCGCCATGGTTTTTGGCATGTTCTGCCAGCATACGGTTCGCCATCTCTTTCCCTTTTTCCCAAGCTGCTGGGTGGGAGTCGCTTCGGCATTAATACCGTAAAGATTACGTCCGGTAGGCAACGCGTTCGGGTCGGAGATGACATCGCCACCCGGGCTCGGAGCTACATAATGGCCGTTCAGGGCATTGATGAAGGCATCCAGTTCCATCTGCGGAGTATGGCGGAGGTATTCGCGATAGTTGTTTATATGCTGAATGGCCTGTTGGATATCCAGCACGGCATTGGCAAACAGGAGTTGTTCGCGGGTAACGGTATCCATTTGCTGGGTAGCACCGCTTTTGCTGTCTACTGCCTTATGTTTGCCTGTTGTATCGGCAGGCATCTGTTCGCCTTTCATCTTCTCTTCCAGCATCTTCTTGACAGCGTCCGGCATCTTTCCGGTTTTGGGGATTCCGGCGGGATGACCGTGTCCCATCTTCGGTTTCTTACCGTCTTTGGACTCTTCCGTCATCTTTGACATCATCATAGCCATCATCCGGTTCATCTTCGGTTCGGATGCTTTCTTGATTGCCTGTGCCTTCGCTACGGTTTCGGGAGAGACTCCCAGCCGGGCAAGCAAGGCCGGGTCGTTGGCCAGAGCCGGGTTATCCATCACCTGTTTGACGGCAAGCTGTGCTTTTGTACGGTAGTTATCGTTGAAGAAAGCCTGGTTTTCGATTTGCTTCCGGGTGACTTTCTTCTGTACCTCATCCAGGTTTGCCAAGCTGAAAGCGATCGGTTCCGTGCACATCAGTTTGACGGAAGAGGCAATCTTTGACTCTTCATACGGAACGCCCAAGGTATACTGTCCGCCGACAATCTTTTCGGCACAGAGTTCTTCCGCAAAGTTTTCTATCTTTTCGATTTCGGCATCGGTATAGGCCTGCGTACGGAGACTGTCCAGCTGAAGGTCGCGATGCAATCCCATTTGTATCGCTTTATTCTTAATCTTTCTGTTCAGCGATTCGTCACGCAGGTCAGTTGCCAGGTAACGTTTGATATCGTTCAATAAATCATCCACTTCCCGGCGAAGACCTGTTTCAATAAACGGGGGAGTCAAGTGGGAGATGGTTGTCGCATAGCTGCGGCGTTTGGCTATCAATCCTTCTCCCACATCGCTGATTGTATAAAGGTAGAAATGGGGAAGCGAACCTACCAGACGGTCTGTCCAGTCGTCGGAAGACAGGGCGACCTGTTTGCCCGGTATAAATTCCAGGCTGCCGTGCGTACCAAAATGAATCATGGCATCCGCCTTGAAATCCTTCTGGACCCAGAGGTAAGAAGCGATATAATGGTGAGGAGGGACCTCGTTCGAACCATGCACGGCAGCAAAGGAGTTATCGCCTGTACCTTGTGTCGGCTGGGGTAAGAGAACGACATTCCCCAGGTCGATGCGGGTCACGGCAATCTGCTCGATACCGTCCGCTTCGCGGGTATAGAAATCTCCCAGTCCCCTGCCGTAATGGCTGACCAGCGTATCCTGCATAGCCGGAGAAAGGATATCTTCCAGCCAGGCGCTGTATTGCGGAGACGACACCCAAGCGGGATAACCGGAATCCAGGTATTTCTGGATATTCCCTTCGGCATAAGCGTTGAACACCGGTCCCTGCTCGTTGATCATCGCTTCGAAAGCCGTTTCCGTAGCGGGCAGGCCGGAGAGGTCGTAGCCTTCCGCTTTCAGTTTCTTCAGGAAATTATACAGCGAAGGAACGACTTCGAGTCCGGCAGCCGTCATGGCATTCTTGCCCGGACCTTTATAATAATAGATAGCTATCTTTTTATCCTTGTTCGGAAGCGTCTGCAAGTTCAGATAATTGGCAACCATATCGGTGAACTGCGCGAGGCGGCCAGGGATATTCTTAAACAGATATAAGCCGTCTTTGTCGATAAACTGTGCATTGAGGGCAAACGGGGCAATGCCGCCGTCGAGTTCGGGCATCACGATGCTCTGGCTCATAAAGCCGCCGGCCATCCCGCGTTTATCTGCCATCCAGTTATCATAGGTATCGTTGATGGTGATCGGGCAAAACATCGGGACGTTATGCGCCTTCAGCCATTCCACTGCTTTCTCGCCCTGTCCCATCAACAAACGACCGTGAGGCATATAGATCACGGCGACAGGATTGATCTCCTCCAGGAACTGAAGGCGACTGGCAAAACCGGATACGGGATAGACATTCATATTGCGCTGCTCCAGACTGATGATCAGGGAATCCAGATGGTCCTTGTTCGTATCGAACGGACCCGCCATCCCAACGATCAGTGCCACTTTCGGCGCATTTTCCTTATAGTAACCGTTTTCTTTATAATACTTCTCATAATCGGCTACGGTATCGAACACCCGTTCATCATCCAGGTGGAAAAGGACATCGGAGCTGATCTCCACCGGTTCTTTGACCTCGCCGGTAAAAAGACTCTTTCCCGTCAAGTCCTGACGGATATAGTTGAAGAGGCTGCGGTAATTGGCTGTACCTCCGTTCGACAGGTAATCGCCCACCCGTTTGTTTTGGATAGAATCCAGGCTGCTGATATTATTTACCGGGTCGGTTACGGCCGTCGAGAAGACAGGCACTTGCTTCGCCTTCAGTTTTTCGAGTACGGCTCGGTGTTCGTCTGTCATCCGGATACCCATACCGAAGACAAGGACGGCATCATACCGATTCAGCTGGTCGAAATCATCGATCGTCAGTTGCTTCAGGTCAATAAAACCAGTATCTACCGATTTTACCATTTTGGCCACCTGATAGTTGGGAAAGTTCACAAGGGCCACCTTCGTCGTACCGGCAACCCTGGCCCATACAAACCAGGCAACCAACACGACTGCTACTAGTGTTCCTGCAATTATTAAATTCCGTTTCATTATTTATTGGTTTGTTTTTGTTTACTTGCTTATCTGAACAGTTCGTCGATATTGACGGAAAGCCCGACCGTAAAGGTGGTACCCGGCGACATAGGCGAGTTGGAGGCAATATTGTCCGGCTTGTAATTAAAGATATTATCTACCGTCGCCTGAAGCATATAAGCACCGAACAGACGTTGTGAAACCGTTACCCGCCAGTTCTGATAGCCGGCATAATGTACTGCGGTGAATTGATCGCCCGTGCTGTTCGCCTCATACGTATCCAGTTTGCTCAGGAAGCGGCCATTCAATGCCACATTCAGTTCATAATTCTTCCGTGTATATTCATAATTCAGTCCCAGCGTAGCCGAATGCGGACGGGTGGAAGAGACGTTGTATCCGTTTTGCTTCATATCCTCATGTACATACGCATAGGCCGCCTTAACGGTAAAGCCATACGGACATTTCACAGCCAGGTTCGCATCCAGCCGGCCAGCTTCGATTTGTCCACATTCCTGTAATAGGAGGTATCCCTGTCGGCGCTAAAGATAGTCGTGATTTTATCCTTTATATGATTGTAATAACCGATTACGGAGAAGTTCACCCGGTCGCGGGAATACTCGGCAGACAAAGAGAAATTATCGCTGATCTCCGGCTTCAGGTTCGGGTCACCGGCAATAATGAACATATTCATACCGCCCATATCCCATTCGGTCCACATCTCTTTCAGCGACGGGGCACGGAAACCGCGCGAATAGGAAGTACGAAATGTCAGCGGCTTGAGCTTATACATCAATGAGACATTCGGACTGACATGTGCTCCGAAAGAGTTGTAATAGTCCATACGTCCTCCATACACCAGATTGAATTTCTCCGTCACGTTGAAATCGTGCTGGGCATACAGAATATAGTCATTGGTAGCATGCGTATCGCCATTGAACTGGTAAGACATCAACTCGTCACGGAAGAACTCGGCTCCCCCGATCAGGGTATTGCCCGGCGTAAAGGAGTAGTTATACTGGGCACGCGCCGTATGCTGGGTGTTACGGTAATTCAATGAATCGACATCGTTCTTCGTATAATGATCGTATTTGTTGTAGCGGTCCAACAGGTAGGAGACTGTCAGGTCCTGCTTATCCGAGATCAGGTAATTCATGCGGACACTTCCATTGTAATCGCGGTAACGGTCGGTTTTCTTATCGTTCGCATTATCTGCCAGACGGGTGTAGAAACCGCCTTTTCCGGTCAGGGTGATCTTGTCGGATAGCTTCCACGACAACTTTTCGTCGACGCTCAGGTCTTTTCCACCATAGATGATAGCGGAGTCGGTGCGGGATGAATTTCTTAATATATAATGATCCCTGTTCTTGTACATGACGGAGGTCAGGCTGCTGACGTTTTTCTGCTTCGTGCCGATCGTCCCGCCGTAACGCTGTTCGTTGTTACTGCCGTAATAGCCGTTCACATTCACTTCGAGGGGTTTAGAAGGTTCCTTCGTGATGATGTTGACAACTCCTCCGATTGCACTCGAACCGTACAGGGCCGAAGCGGCGCCTTTCACGATCTCGATCCGTTCGATATGGTCAGCGTTGAGGCGGTTGTAATCCACGTTGTTGAGCGTTTCGCCCGCCATGCGTTCACCATCGATCAGGAAAAGCACGTACTTGCCACTCATTCCCTGCATGTTGATAGCGATCTGTCCGTCCATCTGGCGGGTGAACTCCATACCCGGCAATTCCGTTGCCAGCAAATCCTGGACGGTGACGGCATTGAGTTTCTTTATGTCGGTGGCGGTGATCACGCGGGTGATGACGGGAGCGTCTTTCAGCAACTTCGGCGTACGGGTAGCCGTAACGGTCACTTCATTCAGGTTGAGGGCATCCTCTTTCAGACGGAAGTTGATGGTCGTGTCGCCACTCAGGAAGACACGTTGCTCGAAAGGAGCGAAACCGGCGTATTTAATGAGAAGACGGTATTCGCCGGGCTTCGGAATAACCAGACGGTAATTGCCGTCGAGGTCGGAGGCCGTACCGTGGGTGGTGCCTTTCACCAGGATATTGGCATAAGGCAATGTTTCCCCCTTTTCATCGGTTATACAACCGGAAACCTGTCGGGGAGGTTCATTCGCCGACAGGTTTCCGGTTATTAATATTGATACGAGGATCAATAATATCGTTTTCATATAAGAAATTAGAGTTTGTTACTTAAAAGGATATACGTATTCAAAGGAGATATGACCTTTAACATCAGCGTCGTTTGAATAATCGGTGAATTTGATCTTTGCGTATTCGCCGGATTTCAATTTGATGACGTAAACTTTATTGCTCATCGTCCAGTTTGCCGGCGTAGGAGGCATAGGTACGGAACTGAATTCGATGCCTTTGTTCAATACTTCATTGATATTGGAAGTAGCATATCCTACCTTATTATTCATCATGCCGGAATTATCAATGATAAGACTGTCTGTTTTGATATCAGCCACATAACCACTGGAAGGAATAGCTGTCACCTTTTTAATATCTGATTCAGTTGTTTCTACAGCCGAGGCACCATTTGTCTTTACATCATAACGATGAAGGGCGATATCCCAGTTGAAAGAAGTTTCGTCGATGCCGGTACGAGTTTCGATGATACCTTTATAAGTGGTAGTGATAGGCATCGGCATACCTGTAGGTTGTATCAATATCGTTATATTGATACTGTCAAGCGAAATATTACCAGTGGTTGGAGTAACAGTCATGCCGCTAACAGCCATTTCACCACCAGCCAAATCCCAACCGATAGAATCCGCTGCAATCTTCGCACCTGCAGTAAATTTACTTATAGTTCTGCCTGCAAGGGAAAATTCATCCACAGTAATACTAACTGAATCTTTGGAAATGCGACCTACTTCCAGTTTCAAATTTGTTACAGTTCCCTGATCTTGCCCCATTACCGTTCCGGAAATATCTCCTTTATAAGTTCCTGCCACCGGCTCAATCTCATGAGCAACCGATGTGCCATCCTTAAAACTAAAATACATCCATTTATCATAAGCTGTAGCATCGAGCATCACATCTTTCACAGTCTCTTCTGTATCTCCGCCCCCATTGTCGTCATCATCGCTACAAGCGGAAAAAACAGTTAAAGAGCTGATGAATAATACAGCTAATAAGTAAAAATTCTTTTTCATTGCGTTACTATTATTTTATAAATACCTTTTGTGGCAGCAAAGTTCCGGTTTTATAAAAAGATGTGAAATCCCTAAAAAGAGGTAAAAAAAGAAGACATCCTACCTATTAGTAGGTAGTTGCTTTTTGGATGGTTCGGGTATTATCAGATGTGAGTGTTTGTTTATAGCAACTGGTTGTACCTGTCTCCCCTCTGGAGAGGGAGAAGGGGGTGTGTCATATCCCCGCCATACAACCACCATAATCAGAGTCACTTGACTATTACAGGTTCATTTGCCGTTTGCTTCAGCTGACGGTTTACAAGTTGTTTCTCTCTTTTGGCTTCAGCCACATTTCTTTTAGATAGAAAACTGTAAGAAATGGGACCAAAGTCCAATGAAATAGACCCTTTACTAATCCGTCAGCTGAAGCAAACGGCAAATGAACCTGTAACAAAGCCTGTTTTATAGACTGGCTTTAACACACCCCCTACCCCCTCTCAAGAGGGGAGACAGTTACAACCAGTCAATAAACAGATAGCTCAATTTTTCTAACTATGAATCTCTCCTCTCCCCCTTCGCCCATAAAAAAGGCAAAAGATGTTATCTAACAACTAAACCGGTCTTATTTATCCGGTAAGAAACCACTACTTTTACTTCCGGGCAATAAAAAGTAACGCGTCCGACATCCGGCGAGTTACTTTTTGTCACAAAAACAGCTTTCCGGACGGGGGCCGATCATTTTTCGTAACAAAAATACCTGTCCGGAGACCGGCGAGTTACATTTTGTCACAGAAATAGCTCGCCGGAGGCCGGAAAACAATTTCTTACATCCGAAATAACCGGCCGGAAGCCGGAAACGTATTTTTTAAGCAAAAACAGACTCGCCGAAAGCCGGTAAGCCATTTATAATACAAATACAAGCAAAACATGACACAAATCAAAGGTCTGGATTTAAAAGAACTCCACCAGGAAGAAGATTTCGGTTTCCACCAATTGATGCTTATCGAAACAGCCAAATGCACAGATGCAAAAGTAACCCCGTTGCATAATGCCTATGCAGCCGCGTTCGCCCACTTCGACGAGGTGCTTAAACCCGGTGGCAAGGATCCGATGACGGCCCAACTGCTGGATGCTGATAACCAGCGCGATCAGGTTTATTCGGGCACCTCGGTACAAGCTCATAACATGATTAAACATTTCGATCCCGACAAAGCAGCTATCGCTAAGGTGGTCAGCGACATCATCGACAAGTATGGCGACCCGCGCTCACTGCCTTATATCAAGGAAAACGGAGTGATTGAAAATCTGGTACAGGATTTGAAAGCGTACGACAATCCGGCTGGAGGCGACAGACCGGAAATCGAATCGGTCGAGATTGAACACAACCGGTTATCGGCCATCGGCCTGAAAGAATGGGTCGACCAACTGGAATCATTGAATAAACGGTTCATCCAACTCTTCTCCGACCGCAATGCCATTCAGGCTACTACGATAACCGGTGCTTCAAAAGCCGGACGCGAAGAGGCCGACAAGGCCTACCGGGCATTTGTGAAACGTGTCAATGCGCTGATCGAGGTGAACGGGGAGGAAGATTATCTGACTGTTGTCAACAATATGAATAAACTGATCGATTACCAGCAGACTATACTGGCTGCACGTTCGACAAGAAACGCTAACAAAAAGAAAAAGGACGACAGACCGGAAATTGAATAATCCGGACGGAAAGATAAGAAGAAGGTATTGCTGACAGACGGTTTGTAATACCTTCTTTTTGTTTTTAGGGGTTGGTTACTCCCGCAAGCACAAAAACGGAAATTACCTACTAATAGCTATTGCATCCTATTACAATTACGATACATTTATCAATCTTTACCTATTCCTTGCGATTGATGTGCCTTCTTTTTATGCGGAAATTTGCACCGGTTTAATAACGGCAAAAAGAATTTACATTGAAAACAAGTTTTTATAAAATATCCTTGATAGTGATATTACTACTATCATCGGTGATTACTTATGCACAAAACGATGCGATGATTTCCGGAAAAATCCTCTCGACGGAGAAAGAGATTGTTGATTTTGCAACAGTCTATCTGAAAGGTACCAACTACGGGGGAACAACGAATGAAGAAGGTATCTACCATCTCAAAGCTCCCGCAGGAAATTATACACTGGTCGTATCCGCCATCGGCTATAAAACAGTTGAAAAGCAAGTCAGGCTTATCAACGGCGAACGCGTAAAACAAAATATCACCATCACTCCGCAAGTGGAAGAACTGGACGAAGTCGTAGTCGTTTCCAACGGCATCAGCCGCCTGAAACGTTCGGCTTTCAACGCCATAGCCGTGGATACCAAGGAACTGCAAAACTCCACCAAAAGCCTGAGCGACGCACTCGCCAAAGCACCGGGCATGAAACTCCGCGAATCGGGCGGTGTAGGCTCGGACATGCAACTGATGCTCGACGGTTTCAGCGGAAAGCACGTGAAGGTCTTTATCGACGGCGTGCCGCAGGAAGGCGTAGGCAGTTCGTTCGCCCTGAATAATATACCGGTCAATTTCGCCGAACGCATCGAAGTATATAAAGGAGTAGTCCCCGTCGGTTTCGGAACGGATGCCATCGGCGGCGTTGTCAATATCGTGACGAACAAGAAACGCCGCAACTGGTTCCTCGACGCCTCCTATTCTTTCGGCTCGTTCAATACGCACAAATCATACGTCAACTTCGGACAGACACTGGATAACGGTTTCACTTACGAAATCAATGCTTTCCAGAACTATTCGGACAACGATTACTATGTGGATGCCCCGGTAAAGGATTTCGAAACGGGACGTCTCGACACGGATAAGAAAGAACGTGTGAAACGCTTCAACGACACCTACCATAACGAAGCCATCATCGGAAAGCTGGGATTTGTCAACAGGAAATGGGCCGACCGCCTGTTGTTCGGTTTCACTTATTCCAATATGTACCAGGATATACAGACGGGGGTACGCCAGAACACGGTTTACGGTGAGAAGCACCGTAAAGGCCATTCCCTGATGCCGTCGCTGGAATACAACAAACGCAACCTGTTCACCGATGGCCTCGACCTGGTATTCACCGCCAATTACAACAAGAACCTGACGACCAACGTGGATACCTCCGCCTACGAATATAACTGGGCAGGCGATAAACACCTAATGAACTCACGCGGCGAACAGTCCTACCAGCACACCCGTTCGGACAACAACAACTGGAACGGTACGGTCACCCTCAACTACCGCATCGGCAAGGTACATATGTTTACGTTCAACAACGTACTGACCGCCTTCCGCCGCTCCAACACCTCACTGCTGACAAACGAGGAACTGACGGATGCCATCGACAAGGAGACACGCAAAAACATTGCCGGCCTCTCTTACCGCCTGATGCCGTCAGAACATTGGAACCTGTCTGTCTTCGGAAAGCATTACAACCAGTATGTAGCCGGTCCGATAGCAACTGATAACACAAGTTCAGAATATGTCCGCACCTCCCGCAGCGTCAACTCGATGGGATACGGGGCCGCCGGTACCTACTTCGTACTGCCGGGTTTGCAGGCCAAACTGTCTTATGAAAAAGCCTACCGCCTGCCTACCATCGAGGAAATGTTCGGAAACGAAGACCTTGAGATGGGCGACATGGGCATCAAACCGGAAAACAGCGACAACCTGAACCTGAATGTCAGCTACAACAAAGCATTCAACAAACATAACGTATATGTGGAAGGCGGTTTGATTTACCGCAACACCAAAGACTATATCCAGCGTAACATCACCGACCTGAGCGGCGGCAAACAGGCGGCAAGCTACATCAACTACGGCAAGGTGCTGACCAAAGGCTATAACATCTCCGCCCGTTACAGCTTTGCGAACTGGCTGAGCCTGGGTGGAAACTATACGCAGATGAATGTCCGCGACAACCAGAAAACGGCCATCAGTAACGGCGCAAACAATATCGCCTATAAACAGCGTATGCCGAACCTTCCGTACCGTTTCGCCGACTCCGACGTGACCTTCTACTGGCGTAACCTCTGGAAGAAAGGCAACACGCTGATAGTTACTTACGACAATCAGTACCTGCATAGCTTTACCTATTATTCTTCCATCATCGGTTCGAATAAAGGCGAATATGTGGTGCCGAACCAGTTCTCACACAACCTGACTCTCTCTTACAGCCTTCAGAACGGACGTTACAACATCTCGTTCGAGTGCCGCAACTTCACGGACGAAAAGCTGTACGACAACTTCAGCCTGCAAAAAGCAGGACGGGCATTCTACGGAAAAGTCCGTGTCTATCTAGGTAATTAATCTCTCTAAAAATAAATAGTAATAAACAATATTAAAACAAACAAGATGAAAAAGAATTTCTTTTTAACAGGCCTTTTCGCTACTGCAATGGCCGGACTGACACTGACTGCGTGTGACGATGACCCATCTACCGGCGGCGATGATGGCGGTGATGATGACAACAACGCAGAATACGTAATCGCAGCCTCTGTAACGGCTTCCGGAAATACAACCAATGTGCTGGTCAACGCCGAATCGTTGGACGAAGGTACCGTTACGACCATCAACAACGGCGTTGTGAACGATGGTGCAACCTACTGGGTATTCTTCAAGGAACAATATCTCTACGCCCTGACATACAACCAGGGAGAAGCCGGCGGAACCCGCTCGTATATCATGGATGCCAGCGGCGAACTGAAGAAACGTTCTGCCGAATTCAATGTAAAGCGTTTTACCACCTATGGTATCTACGACAAATATATCATGACCTCTTCTACCGGTGACGGTCCTACGGAATGGAACGACGAAAACGGTTACACTCCGAAAGTATTCCTGCTTTCTTACCTGGACCCGGCAGCCGAAACATTCACCACCAACGATACACAGAACAAAGCCTATTTGTCTGAAAACTTCCTGGGCAACGGTGAATACGTAACCCTGTCCGGTATGCTGGAACATAACAACAAGATTTACACAGCCGCCGTTCCGATGGGTCTGAGCCAGTACGGTACAAAAGACCAGAACGGCAAATGGGTATTGCCGGGCAATGAAGACCTGGTGAAGAAAGAATCGGGCGGTTCCAACAGCAGTGCTTACAAGAAAGACGAATTGCAGTGGACACAATTCCCGAACGAATGCTGGGTAGCCATCTTCGACGATGCAACCATGACCAGCAAGAAACTTATCAAAACAGACAAAATCAGTTATGCCGCAGGCCGTAACAAATCCCAGTATTACCAAATGATCTGGCAGCCGACAACGGTGACGTATATGTATTCTCGCCGAGCTTCGCAAAGACGATGACCGATACCCGCCAAAAGACAACGCTGCCCGCCGGTGTCGTTCGTATCCCCAGCGGAAGCACTGAGTTCGACGATTACTACTGCAACCTGGAAGCCCTGACCAACGGTAACTCTTTCCTCCGTAGCTGGCATATCGCAGACGACTATTTCATGTTGCTGATGTACGACAGACCTCTCACAGAAACAGGCTATGTAGCCAACCAGTTGGCTATCTTCAAGGCCGGAGATAAGAAGCTGACATACGTAACAGGTCTTCCTTCAACCGACCAGATTTCCGGCTTCAGCAACGAACCGTATGTTGAAAAAGGCAACGCTTACGTGACCGTTACCTTCAACGAAGGCGGCGGCAACCCAGCTATCTACAAAATCGACCCGGCAACAGCCCAGGCAACAAAAGGTCTGACAATCGAAGCTACACAAGTGAGCGGTGTCGGTAAACTGGCGGCTGCGAACTAAACAATAACAACGAAAGATGATTCGCATGTATATCTTTCTTATACTCCTCCTGCTCCCGCTAACCATGCGGAGCCAGGAGGATATTTGTATAGGCAAGAAACAGTCTCTCCGCTCTGCCGTATTAAATGAGGAACGGAACTACTGGATACACCTTCCCGCCGGCTATGAGCAGGATACAACGAAAAGATATCCGGTCATCTATCTGCTCGACGGAGACGCTTTCTTTCATTCGCTGGTAGGAATCAGCCGGACATTTACAACGGTCAGAGGCAAATACCTCCCGGAAAGCATCATCATCGGCGTGCTCAACGTCGACCGGACACGCGACCTGACGCCGACAGCCTCGGCAGCGGGACGGGACGGCCGGATTGCCCCGGATGCCACTCCCCAGGGCGGCGGAAGCGAAACATTCTGCCGCTTCCTGACCGAAGAGCTCCGCGGCGTTATCGACAGCACCTGCCGGACGAACGGAAAGAATATGCTGATAGGCCATTCCTACGCGGGACTGTTCACCCTGAACACCTTCCTCCGCCATACGGAGCTGTTCGACACCTATCTGGCTGTCGACCCGAGCCTGTGGTGGGACCAGGGCAAGCTATCGCAGGAAGCAGCCACATGGGTTGAAGGAAAAGACTTCACGGGTAAAAGCCTGTACATCGGCGTCGCTTCGAAGAAACGGACCGACCGGGTGGACATCCACCTCAACAAAGTAAACCATCTCCTCACGGAGGTATTGCCGCAGGCGAAGAACCTGCGTTTCTTTCATAAATCATTCCCCGAAGAGAACCACGGAACAGTTGCAATTCCGGGAATATACGACGGGATAAAACAATTATTCGGAAAATGAGAAAACTCTTTGCTAAAATACATCTATGGTTATCCATACCCTTCGGTATCATCATCGCCATTGTCTGCCTGACAGGGGCAATACTGGTATTTGAAACGGAGATACAAGAACTCTGCCACCCTTCCCACTACTTCGTAAAAGAGGTGAAGGGCGAACCGCTCCCGCCGGCCGCATTGATAGAATCAGCCCGGCAGCAACTCCCCGACTCCATTAAGATAAACGGCATCCGCGTCACTCCCGACCCGAAACGTACCTACCAACTGGTGCTGCCGGGCAAAAAGGCCGCCGCCTTCATCGACCCTTACACCGCAGAAGTCACCGGCATCAACGACGGACAGGGTTTCTTCATGCAGATGATGCGCCTCCACCGCTGGTTGCTCGACTCCTATAAGCGCGACGGCAGCTTTTCACTGGGGAAAGCGCTCGTGGGATACTCCACACTCATACTGGCCATCATTCTGATAAGCGGTATTGTCATCTGGTATCCCCGTAACAGGAAGGCATTGAAGAATCGCCTGAAAATAAAGGCGAACGCCGGCTGGTACCGTTTCTTCTACGACCTGCATGTGGCGGGAGGCTTTTACTCCACCCTGCTTCTGCTCGTCCTGACACTCACCGGGCTGACCTGGTCGTTCGGTTGGTACCGAGATGCGTTCTATACGGCTTTCGGCGTAGAGACAACCCAGCCGCAGGCACATGCTCCGGCCCCTTCCGCCCAACAGGAACAGCCCGAAGATAAAAAGCCGGGGGAAAGAGGCCGCGGGGAGAGAGGCTCAGACGACAGACCTGCCGGCGAAAAACGGGAAAGAAACAGGGAGAGAGGTGGTCATCCGGAACGTTCCGGTTCTTCTGAAAGAAAAGAAAGGCAACAGAAAAGAACGGATTATACAGTCTGGGCGAACGTTCTATCGGATTTGCAGCATCGCTATCCGGCATACAACTCCATCACCATCCAGGACGGTTCAGCTTCGGTCTCCGCTGCACGATACGGTAATACCCGGGGTAGCGACCGTTACACATTCGATGCGGCAACGGGCCAAATCACCGATATCCAGTTATACAAAGACCTCCCCAAATCAGGAAAGATAAGAGGCTGGATATATTCCGTACATGCCGGCACCTGGGGTGGCATGACAACAAAAATCCTGAGCTGCCTGGTGTCTTTCCTCGGCGCAGTCTTCGCCATAACCGGTTATTATTTCTGGATTAAAAAGAAGATGCGGAAAAGGAAGAAATAAAGGGTCACTCGATTCATCAAGGCTGCATCCGCTTCGGCAAATCGGATGCGACCGACGAAGAAATAGAAGCCGCTGCCCGCAAAGCCTGCTGCCACGATTTCATCATGCGCCTGCCGGGTGGTTACGACACGATGGTCGGTGAAGGAGGTTGTACCCTCTCCGGCGGAGAGAAACAGCGTCTCTCCATCGCCCGCGCCATCCTGGAAGAGGCTCCCATCGTCCTGCTGGACGAAGCGACCGCCTCCCTCGACCCGGAAAACGAAGTGGAAGTGCAGAAAGCCATCAACACCCTGATTGAGGGCCGCACCGTCATCGTCATCGCCCATTGCCTGAAAACCATCCGCAATGCCGACAAAATCATCGTCCTCGAAAACGGCTGCATCGCCGAACAAGGGAGGCATGATGAATTACTCCGTAACCAAGGACTTTACCACAAGCTAGGGACGATACAAGGAAAAACGATTGGATGGAAATTATAATACTAAGCTAACGGTCAGCCAATTACAGTTTCCTCGTAGTTACCCTCTTTGGAAACTCGCGTTTCCTCCGCAGGAAACTGTAATTTCCTCGGCAGGGAACTAGAGTTTCTTCCGCAGGAAACTGAAGTTTCCTTAGGAAGAAACTGGTATCAGAATCCGAAACCGCCATGAGTATCCTCTTCAGCTTCCTGTTCCTTACCGGTTAGATAAATGAAATCGTTCCCACTCCGGATAATATCGGAGGCAGGGACTTTTTCTTTTAGCTTATCTATCTCGCCCTTTTCCTTGACACAAACCAGGGCACGATAACTCTTCGAAGGCTTATCGGCCACAAACCAGACACCTGTATAGGCAACACCTTCCAGATAATGCATCAGCGAAGTGCTGACCCCGGATATGCCAATAGGCCCCCGGAAGAATTTAACTTTGCCCGAATAAGGAGACAATCCTTCCAGCTGTTCCGGGAAGGCCGGATTATCCTTGCCATCCATCGGCAGATAATAACGAATTACCGCGTCCGCCTTACTTTTTGCCGCCGCCGAACCGGAAGGAAAAACGACCGACACATATTTATTCCCAGCCACAGCCTGCAACTGGTAAGGCGACAGACAATCGATACACCCCAAAGTATCCGCCCGCTGGCATCTGAACACATGGAGTGAATAAATACCGAACGCGTCCTCCGGCGTTGGCATATCATAAATCTCAACCGTATATTCCTGCCCTTCGTAAACGACATCGCGGGCTACCAGCTTACTGACACCGTATTCGAGGAACTGTTCCGCTCCCCCGTTCATAAAACCATAAAGGCCGGAACCGGTAAATTCGCGCTCCCTTTTCACCTCAACCTCCTGTGCTGCCAGGAAAGCCGGGATAAACATCAAAAGTCCCAACCAGTGTATAACGTGTTTCATGCCTGCAAATTTATTTCGACCAGTTCTATCTTTTCCTTATCGGCTACTCCCAACTTGAACTCCTGTGCCATATCCATAAAGCCACGTGCCCCGGCTTTCTCTTCCTCCTGCACGCCTTCTTCGATACGTTTGGCAATCACCATATCATAACCGATACGGTCGACTGCCACCGGGTCGCTTCCCGCCAGAATCGTATTGTAATGACAGATAAACTGCGGATTGGCAGCCGGCCCGCCATCGAAACAGCCAATCATACCGTCGGTAATATTCAATACCACCTTATCACGCAAAGGAGGAAAGGCACAAGCCGAAGCGCAGGTGTCGTGCCACATTGGGCCGTGAAGCCACGCCGTATTGGTTATAGAGCCGAAAGCCAGGTTCTTCATACAGGAAGTAATCGTCGTTCCCGCATTCTTCAGCACCGGGACGTTGATGATTTTCGTCACCATCTCCGTACATATCTTTGTGAAGTAAGAGTATTTTCCGCCATTAATCATGAACGGCATGGTATAGGCATCATACTCGCCCTCCAAATCAACAAAGTAATAGTGCTCTTTGTCAATCCGTTCTTCCCCGTAAAACTTTCCTTCGGCATTGATGTAGCTGCCGTTCTCATCAGTGTATTCCGTACCGATGATGCGGATATCGGGGTAATTCTCCGGGGTAAAGCCGGACTCTTTCAGGTCTGCCTCCCGCCTGTCCCAGATAACGATGTTATTCCGGGAGATGCCGGCCTCTTCCAACTGGTTAATAATAGATTGCGTCAGAGCGTGCGAAGTAGACAGCAGCTTCCCGGCAATCGGATTCACTTTCAGCCCGATTACATCATCGGGACCGACAAATTGCAGCCATGCCTCTTTCAGATTTTCTTTCCCCGTCAGGTTCAACAGGCAGTTCCGGAGCATTTCATAAGCGGCTTCCTCCGACGGTTGCCCGTCGACAATACAACCGGGGTGAGTCGCTTTTACCACTTTTCCGGGATATTTGCCCGGCATGGAGTTCTCATTCCGGGGAATGGCAAGGGCATCCTTTATATTGGTTGCCGGCTTCTCTTTGACCGCCTGCGCCGAAGGGGCAGCCTTCACGATGGGAGAAAAAGCGACACTCGCCCCTCCAAGGGCTAACGAACGAAAAAAGTTTCTTCTTTTCATGGCATTACATTATTAAGTCTTCAGGCTGCTAAGGTATTGATTTTCTCCGGTGCATCTCCCCTTTTGACAGTTATTAGTACAACAAATCGCTTTCCGCAGGTATTGGTAGCAAACAAGAAAGTATTTACTTTTGCCGCATTCTTTATAACTCAATAGAACATGCTGGAAAAAGGATTACAACACACAAGCCGTACGATAGTAAGTGCAGCTAACTCAGCCCGGACAATGGGGTCGGGCGACCTGGAAGTTTTTGCCACTCCCTCGATGGTTGCACTGATGGAGAATGCAGCGATGCTGGCCGTAGCCGCCGGACTGCCGGAAGGTTCGACGACGGTCGGGGCACAGATGAATACCTCCCATATCAAACCCTCCCCGATGGGAGAAGAAATAACGGCAACCGCCACACTCGAAGAAGCCGAAGGCCGGAAACTGACTTTCAAAGTAGTGGCGCACGACTCCAAAGGCGTAATCGGCGAAGGGACACATATCCGCTTTATCGTGGATAAGGAGAAGTTCCTCGCAAAGATTTACCCTACCGACAAATAGGTATTTTACGGGCGTAGAATGCCCATTTATAGTGATTTCACGTTCTCCGTTATCTTTCTACATTTGTTCCGTCTTAAAAATGAACAAACAATGAAAATAGAAAAGATTACAGGACGTGAAATCCTCGACTCAAGAGGTAACCCTACCGTAGAAGTAGATGTATTGTTGGAATCAGGCGTAATGGGAAGAGCTTCCGTTCCCTCCGGCGCTTCTACCGGCGAACACGAAGCACTCGAATTACGCGACGGCGACAAGAAACGTTACTGCGGTAAAGGTGTACAGAAAGCTGTTGAAAACGTTAATAAGATAATCGCTCCGGCCCTCGTCGGCATGTCTGCTTTGGACCAGGTCGGTATCGACCATGCCATGTTGGCACTGGACGGGACAAAGACCAAATCAAACCTCGGAGCAAACGCCATCCTCGGTGTTTCCCTGGCTGTTGCCAAAGCGGCTGCCAGCTATCTGGATATTCCTTTATACAGATATATCGGCGGAACTAACACATACGTTATGCCGGTTCCGATGATGAACATCATCAATGGCGGTTCACACAGCGATGCTCCCATCGCTTTCCAGGAATTTATGATTCGTCCGGTTGGCGCATCTTCTTTCAAGGAAGGTTTGCGGATGGGCGCCGAAGTGTTCCATGCTTTAAAGAAAGTATTACACGACCGTGGCCTGAGCACTGCTGTTGGTGACGAAGGTGGCTTCGCTCCCGCACTGGAAGGAACAGAAGATGCACTGAACTCTATCCTTGCCGCTATCAAGGCTGCCGGATACGAACCGGGTAAAGACATCATGATTGGCATGGACTGCGCTTCTTCCGAATTCTACAAAGACGGTATCTATGACTACACCAAGTTCGAAGGCGACAAAGGCGTAAAACGAACTTCTGACGAACAGGTAGACTACCTGGAAAAACTAATCAACGAATACCCTATCGACTCTATCGAAGACGGTATGAACGAAAACGACTGGGAAGGCTGGAAGAAACTGACCGACCGTATCGGTAACCGTTGCCAGCTGGTCGGCGACGACCTGTTCGTTACCAACGTCGATTTCCTGTCAAAAGGTATCCAGGAAGGTTGTGCCAACTCCATCCTTATCAAAGTAAACCAAATCGGTTCACTGACAGAAACATTGAATGCAATCGAAATGGCACATCGCCACGGCTATACAACCGTAACATCACACCGTTCAGGTGAAACGGAAGATGCTACGATTGCCGACATCGCCGTTGCGACCAACAGCGGACAAATCAAGACCGGTTCACTGAGCCGTTCCGACCGCATGGCTAAATACAACCAGCTCCTCCGCATCGAAGAAGAACTGGGCGAACGTGCCGTTTATGGATATAAAAGATTGAAATAATATCATAATTGCTAATTTGCACACTTAAGGCTAAAGTTTTTAAAGAGCTTCCCCGTGAGGAGAGGCTCTTTTTGCTTGACCTGCTGAAATTTTGTTAATAATCCTTCCGTCCGGAATACAATTAACTCACAATTATGTTATAATTTTACATCAGTTGTTTTTAGGCGAAAATCTATCAGATAAGAAAGAAGTTATTTAATTAAACAGAATCAAAAATGAATTTAGCAGAAGTCTTGCAGTTCCGCCGTTCTGTGCGGATATACGATAAAGAAAAACCGATAGACCCGGAAAAGGTCAAACAATGTCTGGAACTGGCAACGCTGGCTCCCAACAGTTCGAATATGCAATTATGGGAATTCTATCAAATTACAGAACCCGAATTATTAGCAAAGATTTCGAAGGCTTGTCTGGGTCAGACAGCAGCCTCCACAGCTCCGGAAATAGTTATTTTCGTTACCCGTCAGGACTTATATAAGAAACGGGCAAAATTCGTTCTCGAGTTCGAGAAAGGGAATATCCTGCGGAACAGTCCCGAGGAACGCCAGGAGAAACGTATCAAAGACAGAGAATTATATTATGGGAAAGTAATGCCGTTCCTTTATGCCAGGTTCTTCGGTTTGCTGGGATTTTTAAGGGTCATACTAGCTAAAAGCATCGGCCTCTTTCGCCCTATGGTACGTGAAGTTTCCGAAAGCGACATGCGCGTCGTCGTTCACAAATCCTGTGCACTGGCTGCCCAGACATTTATGATTGCCATGGCAAATGAAGGATACGACACTTGCCCTTTAGAGGGTTTCGACAGTACACAAATCAAAAAACTATTGAAATTACCGCACGGTGCCGGGATAAATATGATCATTCCATGTGGCATCCGAAAAGGTAACAGAGGCATCTGGGGAGAACGATGCAGAGTGCCGTTCAACGAAGTTTATCATAGGATTTAATCTATCTTTCAAACGGGGAGAGGCTCCTGTTTTCATACCTAGCAGTAGGTATTTAATACAGATTTAATACCAGACTTGCCATTTTATACCGTATAATACCTTATATTTGCAACAAGGTGATGGAGAAGTTCAGGAAATATCTGCGTATAGCGCTCCCCGCACTGTTTATTGCGTATCTGGGATGCCTGATTGCGTTTACCCACGTCCATATCGTGAACGGGGTAACGATAGTCCATTCGCACCCTTACCATAAAACGGACGACGGCCGACCGGACCATGAACATGGTTACGCGGAGTTCCAGTTGCTTCATCAGCTTTCTACGATTCAAATCAGCGGAGCAGCGTTTGTTTCGATTCTGCTTGCCGCTTTTCTTACTACATTATTTATACTCAGAAATAATCCGGTCTACCCGGATTACCTGCTCCCTGTACGGGGAAAGTTATCTCTTCGTGCCCCTCCTGTAATCTGATACATACGGACTTTTTTTGTTAGGATGCCTGTGTTCAAACAGGTACATCCCTTGTATTACCTATTTATCAGAACAAATTAAAATGAATAAGATTATAACACTTATGCTATGCCTTTGCTGTGCCGTTACGGTTGCACGGGCAACAGGAGACGACGAGAAAATGAACACTTCGGATGCCAATGTATTCGGACATGTACTGGACAAAGAAACAGGCGAACACCTGCCTTTCATCACCGTTATGCTGAAAGGGACCACCATAGGGACCACCACGGACAATTCCGGTCATTATTTCCTGAAAAACCTGCCCGAGGGCAAGTTTACACTCAAATTCAAATATCTCGGATACAAAACCGTAACCCGCGAAGTGACCCTGGTAAAAGGGAAAACACAGGAAATAAACGTCGAGTTGGAAGAAGACCGGATTGCCCTGGACGGCGTAGTCGTCTCGGCAAACCGGAGCGAGACTTCGCGGCGCCTGGCTCCCACCCTGGTCAATGTCATCGACTCGAAGCTATTTAAAACGACCAATGCGGTAAATCTGGCGCAGGGACTGAATTTTCAGCCAGGTGTACGTGTTGAGACAAACTGCCAGAATTGCGGTTTCCAACAGGTACGTATCAATGGGCTGGACGGGCCTTACACACAAATCTTAATCGACTCGCGCCCAATCTTCAGCGCCCTTTCGGGGGTATACGGACTGGAACAGATTCCAGCGAATATGATTGACCGTGTCGAAGTGATGCGCGGCGGCGGCTCAGCCTTATTCGGCTCTTCCGCCATTGCGGGGACCATCAATATCATTACCAAAGAGCCATTGCGCAATTCCGGGGAACTGACGCATACGATTTCTTCTATCGGAGGAAGTTCGGCCTCGATAACAACACGACACTGAACGCTTCGCTGGTGACGGACAACAGTAAAGCCGGCATGTACATCTTCGGTCAGAACCGCCATCGCTCCGGCTACGACCATGACGGTGACGGTTATACCGAACTGCCGAAACTTAAAAACCAGACGGTCGGTTTCCGTTCCTACCTGAAAACAAGCACTTACAGCAAGCTGACATTCGAATATCATCACATGAACGAATACCGCCGTGGCGGTAACCTGCTGGACCGTCCGCCCCATGAAGCGGATATTGCTGAACAACTGGAGCATTCCATCGACGGCGGAGGCCTGAAGTTCGACCTTTTCTCTTCCGATTACAAACATAGGCTCAGCGTCTTCACTTCGGCCCAGAACACCGACCGCGACAGTTATTACGGTACAACACAAGACCCGAATGCCTACGGCAAGACTACCGACCTTACTTTTATGGCGGGAACACAGTATGCCTACAGCTTCGACAAATTCCTGTTTATGCCGTCGGACCTGACAGCCGGACTGGAATACAATTACGACCATCTGAAAGATGAAATGATTGGCTACAACCGCTATACGAACCAGAAAGTCCACATCGAAAGCCTTTTCCTGCAAAACGAATGGAAAAACAAAATGTGGAGTTTCCTGATCGGAGCACGTATGGATAAACATAATATGATAGATAATGTGATATTCAGCCCGCGTGCCAATGTACGTTTCAATCCGACGGAGGATATCAATATCCGTGCCAGTTACTCCAGCGGCTTCCGTGCGCCGCAGGCTTTCGACGAGGATATGCACATCTCTGCCGTGGGAGGTGAAATAGCGATGATACAACGAGCAAAAGACCTGAAAGAAGAGAAATCGCAAAGTCTCAGCACATCGGTCGACTTCTATCACCGTTTCAAGAACGGAATCCAGACAAATTTCCTGATTGAAGGATTCTACACCAGCCTGAGCGATGTCTTTGTGCTGGAGGATATCGGTAAAGACGAGCAGGGTAATATCATCAAGGAACGCCGTAACGGTTCGGGAGCCAAAGTGATGGGACTGACGCTCGAAGGAAAAAGCGTTCTCTCTTCCTGGCTGTCCTTACAGGCAGGCGTCACCTTGCAGCGTAGCCGTTACAACGAGCCGGAGAAATGGAGCGATAACGAGAACGTCCCGACAGAACGGAAGATGTTCCGCACTCCCAATACCTATGGTTACTTCACCTCGACGCTGACTCCACTAAAACATTTCACGGCAGCTTTGTCGGGTACTTATACCGGAAGCATGCTGGTACAGCACCTGGCCGGCTATATCCCGATGGACAAGGCGGTCAAAACACCGGACTTCTTCGACATGAACATCAAGCTGACATACGACTTCCACATCTACAAAGACATCAACCTGGAAGTAAACGCCGGTGTACAGAATATCTTCGAAGACTACCAGTCCGACTTCGACCAGGGACGCAAACGCGACTCCGCCTATATCTACGGACCGGCCGCACCGAGAAGTTATTTTGCGGGGGTTAAGATTTCTTATTAGAAAGATGGAGCTGTCTAAAAATGCAGTGCCCCCAAAAAGCTTTTGTCTAACTTTTTGGGGACACTACAATATTGTTCCGATTAATCAGCCACACGACCGACCGACTTTATGTTCTTTATCTTTGAAAGCGTCACACACATCTTCTGTATGTCTTCCACATCATGCACTTTCATCTTAATCTTACCTTCGAATACACCGTCTTTCGCTTCAATAAGCAGACGCATGATATTCACATTGAAGTCATCGGAAATAGTTTTAGTGATTGTGTTCAAAACGCCAATCGAGTCGATACCTTTCACTTCGAGAGTCGCTTCAAAGGAAGCATTCTTATGGCTACTCCACTCGGTATTCAGGATACGTTCGCCGAAACTGCTCTTCAGGCGCATGGCAATCGGACAGGAACGTTTATGGACAACCACATTACCGTCATCGTTGATGAAGCCCAGCGCATCGTCACCCGGAATAGGTTTACAGCATTCAGCAATGACATAATTACGTTCGAAGGCTTCTTCACGAAGGATATAAGGTTTCGATTTATCGTATTTTGCTTTCGGTTTTTCTTCTTTCTGTACCTCTTCTTTCTCCTTATTATTCTTGACACCGACTCCTAACGCCTGTTTTACATACTTAAATAACACGTTATCGGTCTTTTCCTTCAACAGCTTCTTTATATTTTCCGGCAGAACGACATCGCCCTTTTCCACGGCATAAAAGAATTCCTCCCGCTTGGAGAAACCGAAATACATGCACAACTTATCCAGATTGGACGTACTTGCCTCCATTTCGGAACGCTTAAAGGCTGCAATCACCTTCTCCTCACCCACTTTGGCTGCATCTTTACGGGCACGCTTCAATACGGCATCGATCTTTGAACGGGCTTTTGCCGTAGTAACAAAATTAAGCCATTCCGCTTGCGGCTCCTGTGAACGGGAAGTCAGTATCTCCACCTGGTCCCCACTGGCCAGCGGGTGACTGAGAGGAACCAGGCGATGGTTTACTTTCGCACCGATACACTTATTACCGATATTGGTATGCAGTGCATAGGCAAAGTCAAGCGCGGTTGCCCCCTGGGGAAGCGTCTTTATATCCCCTTTCGGGGTAAACACGAATATTTCAGAGGTAAACAGGTTCAACTTGATCGTATCCAGAAAGTCAAGGGCATTCGGGTCCGGACTTTCCAGGATTTCAGTGATTGTCTGAAGCCATTTATCGAGTTCGGTATCTTCTTCTACGCTGTGTTCTTTATATTTCCAGTGTGCGGCAAATCCTTTCTCGGCAATATCATCCATACGCCGGCTACGAATCTGTATTTCCACCCACTGCCCATCGGGACCCATGACTGTCAGGTGTAACGCCTGGTATCCGTTAGCCTTCGGACGGCTTACCCAGTCACGGATTCGGTCCGGACGAATACGGTAAACATCTGTTATAGCGGAATAGATATCCCAGCACATATTCTTTTCATCCACCCCCGGCAGCGGGTCAAAAATGATACGGACGGCATACAGGTCGTAGATATCTTCAAAGGTAATCCCTTTACTCTCCATCTTGTTCCAGATAGAGTAAGCTGATTTCACACGGGCTTTCATCTCATAATGCAAGCCCATTTCTTTCAGTTTCTTATCGACCGGAATTGCGAAATGTTCGAAAAGCTTATTACGGCTTTCCTCCGAGGCTTGCAGTTTCTGTTCGATAAAATCATATTCCTGAGGATGCTCATATTTAAAACTCAGATCCTCCAGTTCCGTTTTGATAGTGAAGAGGCCCAGGCGATGAGCCAAAGGTGCATAAAGGTACAGTGTCTCTCCGGCAATCTTGAATTGTTTGGCCGGAAGCATCGAACCCAAGGTTCGCATATTGTGCAGACGGTCGGCAATTTTGATCAGGATTACACGGATATCGTCACTCATGGTAAGCAACAACTTACGGAAGTTTTCCGCCTGTGCCGAAGCCTGTTCTCCGAAAATACCACCGGATATCTTAGTCAGCCCATCTACAATCTGGGCAATCTTCGGACCAAACATATCACTGATATCCTGTACGGTATATTCCGTATCCTCCACCACATCATGGAGCAGGGCCGAACAAATAGAAGTCGACCCCAATCCCATTTCACGACAAACAATCCGTGCAACGGCAATAGGGTGCATGATATAGGGTTCGCCGGACCGGCGTTTCACGCCGGAATGCGCCTGATTGGCAAAGTTGAACGCCTTAGTAATGCGCTCCACCTTCCTCCGGTGATTTGAATTCAGATAGTCCTCCAGCAGCTCATTAAATCCATCTTGGATCATCTTCTCGTCTGCCGTCATAGCTGGTAACATGTCACCGGCTTCCTTTGTGTCTTTTGTGTCTATCGCATCACTCATGGTTACAACCTCTTCTTTTTATACAACGTCTGTAACCACAAATATACAAATATTCATCAAAAATCAGCACGGAAGCCAAGAAAATAGCAAGTTTTATCCCACAGGAATTTTCAGAACCTGTCCGGGACGGATATTTGCATTCGGTAATCCGTTCGCCTTTTGTATCAAAGCTGCCGACACACCGGGATACTTTTTCGATATTGTGTAAAGGGAATCTCCCGATTTCACTTGATAAGAAACATAGCCATCACCCTGTTTCTCAACTATTTTCGAAGGAGAAGTCGTTTTAGGTATCGCCTTAGACTTTGCTGTTGAAGCAAAAGCCACCCCACCATTATCCACATACAAAGTCAATCGCCGCCCGTTAGCCAGCTTGTTCGACTTCAGACCGTTCCATTGACGTACTTCTTTTGGAGTCACTCCATACCGGTCGGCTATCGCATAAATATTTTCGCCGGAAGCAACACGATGAGTAATCTTTTCGCGGTTGGAAGACTTTCCGCCGTCTTTGTCGGACGGATTATAAGCCAGACAATTCTCCAGCAAATCTTCTGCGCGGTGCGTATAAATCGTATCTTCTTTGTCGATGAAAGCATACGTCTGGTTTACCGGCAATTTCAACACAGACGGCTCCGTGTTTCCGGGGATAATATCACGCTTATATTGCGGATTCAAGGCACGGATCTGTTGAATATCCATTTGTAGTATATCCGCCACCTGCTCCAGATGCAGTGCTTTAGTGACAACGACCGTATCGGTAGCCAGCGGCATACTGGTCTGTATCGGACAGATATTATGATCGCAATAATAGTTCATAATATAATTTGCCGCAATGAATAACGGCACATACGAGCGGGTTTCTTTGGGCAGATAAGGGAATATCTCCCAAAAATCAGTCTTCCCTCCGGAACGACGGATGGCTTTATTTACATTTCCCGGTCCGCAATTATAAGAAGCCAGCACCAGATTCCAGTCACCATAAATAGCATACATATCTTTAAAATAACGACAGGCGGCATGCGTAGCCTTTACCGGATCACGACGTTCGTCAACAAGGCTGTTGATCTCCAGTCCGTAAATCTTTCCGGTCGGAAGCATGAACTGCCATAAGCCGCAGGCACCGACACGTGATAAAGCAACAGGATTCAGGGCACTTTCCACCACGGCCAGATATTTCAGCTCGATTGGCAAGTCATGTTCATCCAGCACCTGTTCGATGATCGGAAAATAAAAATCCGCCATACCCAGCATATAGCGTACCAGATTACGGCGGCGGTCGGCATATAAATCAATGCAATCGCGTACTACCTTATTATAAGGTAAAGAAATAACACGCGGAAGGCTTTCCAGACGTTCCCGGTAGACAGAGTCAGGGAACCATACATTTGCGGCATCGTCATGGCAATATTCATCTTTCTTGGAAAAGTATTGCACATGCCAGGAATGAAGCAGGCTGTCGACATCCGCATCCAGACTTTCGGGTATCAGACCGACATCAACCGACAGGGAGTCGGCGGAAAGGTCCGAATACTGAGGTTCTTCATTTTCAGTTATTGTTTCCTGTGCACGGGCAACAGTAACGAAACAGCAGAAACAGAGTAATGATAATAAGTATTTCATGTATTAATTAGAATTTTATACTGCAATTCAGGCCATATATTCGTTCACTGACGCTGGTCTTAGGCATCACCATCGGTTCCACCCGCATACTCAGGTCAGGAGATATATCAAAGTCGAACAACTGGGCATCCACATAAGCATCGATCATACAGATAGCATAAACGCCGGCTGTGATAATAATACTCAAATCCCTGTAACGACGGAAATAGTCCTTACGGCGCTTGATGTTATCCTGATAAGATGCAGTCGTAATAAATTTTTCCGGATCATATCCGTTCTTCTTCGCAATATCCGTCCATGAACTGCTCCATTTAGACGGATCATCCGCATTGTTTTTCACATCATACATCAAATCAAAATAGGCCGTCGAATAATCCTTATAATTCTTGTTATTCCAGGTTATCGCATAGATACAGCCCATAAAACCACCATATACAATAGGTAATTTCCAGTAAGCCTTGTTATATATCTGTCCCAATCCCGGCAAAATAGCCGACAAAATAACCGCCTTTGTCGGATTGGGTTTGAACGGTTTCAGATCTATTTCCTTGCCCTTTACCCGGCTCGCAGAGTCAGCCGACTGAAGTACAGCCTGCACCGTTGAGTCGGGTGGTGCAACAACAACCGTATCGGCGTCGAGTATAACCGCCTTGCCTTGTGCTTTTGTATATAAAGAGATACCCGTAAGCACCACCAGCAAGCACAGTATCCTGCTTATTTTTAATTTCATCCTCACGAATCTACCGTCAACTTATTTCAATTTATCCAACAGACCGATCAGTCTTTCCAGTTCTTCTTCCGAGGTAAAAGGAATCGTGATGCGTCCTTTTCCCTTCTCGTTGCACGCCAATTGTACCTTCGTATTAAAGAATCGGGACAAATGATCCTTCAGCAGGTTAAATTCTTCGGGAAGCATCGGTTTGCGTCCGGCTGTCTTCTCTTTCTTTTCTGCCGCTACAGCTTCAGCTCCGTTCCGCACGATCTCTTCCACATTACGTACGGAAAGCCCTTCCGCCAATATCTGTTCATACAGAGCCAGCTGCACTTCCGGATCTTCGACCGGCAGCAGGGCACGAGCATGTCCCATATCGATTTTCTTATCTTTCAGCCCCATCTGTATCTCGGCAGGCAACTTCAGCAGGCGCAGATAGTTGGCAATAGTCGCCCGCTTCTTTCCTACCCGTTCGCTGAGTTTTTCCTGAGTCAGACCATAGCTATCTATCAGTTTCTGATAAGCCAATGCAATTTCTATCGAGTTAAGGTCTTCACGCTGTATATTTTCGATCAGCGCCATCTCAACTACATTCTCGTCGGCTGCCGTCTTGATATAAGCAGGGATCTGTTCCAGACCTGCCATCAGAGAAGCACGGTAACGACGTTCACCGGAGATGATCATATACTTCTCGGTTCCGATCTCTTTCAGGGTTATCGGCTGAATAACACCCAGGGAACGGATAGAAGTAGCCAGTTCCTCCAGTGTTTCTTCCTCAAATATAGAACGGGGTTGATCCGGATTGGGCTGAATCTTGCTCAGTTCTATCTCACTGATAGAAGACGAACCGCCTGTCTTCAGGTCGTCCATCGTGATCAAAGCATCCAATCCACGGCCAAGAGCCGATCTTTTCATTACTGCCATAATTCTACTTATTTGTTTTTGTCTATCAGCTCCTGTGCCAACTGCATATGATTGAGCGCTCCTTTCGATTCGGCATCGTAAAGCAATACCGGTTTGCCGTAGCTGGAGGCCTCACTCAGCTTCACATTACGCTGAATAACGGTTGTAAAAACGAGATCGCGGAACGGACGTTTCACTTCTTCGTAAATCTGGTTGGCCAGGCGAAGGCGCGAATCGTACATCGTCAGCAGGAATCCCTCGATTTCCAAAGCCGGATTCAGCTTTGACTTAATAATTTTTATCGTATTCAACAGTTTACTGATACCTTCCAATGCAAAATATTCACATTGTACAGGGATCATGACCGAATCGGCTGCCGTAAGGGCATTTACTGTAATCAGCCCCAGAGAAGGAGAACAGTCAATCAGGATAAAATCGTACATATCCTTCAGGGGAACGAGAATCTGTTTCAGGATTTGTTCCCGGTTCTCCATGTTCAGCATTTCAATCTCCGCACCCACCAGGTCGATATGCGACGGAATAATATCCAGTCCTTCCACCTCGGTCGGGATAATGGCACCTCTCGCATCCTCACCATTCACCAGGCATTCATAGATGGACAACTCGACACTGCGAATATCCACACCCAGTCCGGAGGAGGCATTTGCCTGCGGGTCCGCATCAACAACAAGCACCTTCTTTTCGAGTGCAGCGAGGGATGCAGCCAGATTAATCGTGGTCGTTGTCTTACCAACTCCACCTTTCTGATTTGCTAAAGCGATAATCTTTCCCATACTTCGTCTATTAATTCGGAGGCAAAACTAAACATTAAAAACCTAACGAAATCAGGTTTAAGCAAAACAATGCTCGTTTTGTTGAAAAGTCGCCCTAACTGTTGATAACTTGCAAATATAAACAGAATATTTAATAACTTGTTCCAAATGAGGAATATGCATATACTTTTTTGGAAATGATAACGAAGTTTTAAAAATACGAAGCCTCCCCGATATCAACCGGAGAGGCTTGTTTTGTGTCTGCGTTCCTCCTTCTCAGGAGTACTTGACAGAAGAACTTTATTTTATTACTTAATATTCATCATCCCACTTGTTCACCCGTCGCGGGTTACTGAATGGCTCTCCCGAAGGAGAACCATTACGCGGAATGATTATTTTGATTATAAATTTCTTATTTTACGATTGCTTTAACAGCTGCTTCACCCTCAACAGATACCACAACTACACCTGCAGGAACAGAAATTGTAGCTTCAGAAGAAGTAACAACTGTATTAGCAATTGTCTGACCAAGTACGTTAGTGATTACTATATTCCTGCCTTCAGCACCCTTAACGATTACGCCACCGTCTGCTGCAACAACAGAGATAGTTGATGTTGCGATTACTTCGTTTTCTGTTGCCATATCATCTTCAGAACCAGCTTCTGCATTGAAGATCAGGGCTGCATCACCACCGGTCTTAGCATTTTCGAATTTTGCTTCTGTCGGATCTGACAATACCAAGCAATTGTTTTGTTGTCTGATCCATGCAGCATTCATAGGAGCAATAGCTTCAGCTGTATTACCTTTAGGATCAACGTTAGACTCGATCAAGAATGCTACGTCCAGATTTTCTTCTGTTGCATCAGCTACCTTTTCAGGATTGATGTAACGGAATGACCATGTGTAGTTCTTATGTTCGTCTTTCTTAACGTCAGCCTTCATATCAATACCAGCAATACCAGCTTCTTTGATAGCGTCAATTGTCAAATCATTTGTTGATACACCAACAAACTTATCACCCAAAATGTACAGCACACTGTCTTGTTCAACAGCATCAACGAAACCAACACGGCTGTAAGTACCATAGTGATATTTCTGATCTACAAATGCTGTTGCTGTTTCCACAGAATCAGCAAAGCTTACCAACAGTTTGTAACGATCGAAACCTTTCACTGCTTTCTGTGCATGGAAACATTTGTATGGATCTGTTGTTTCTTCACCTGCTTCTTTATCATAGTGCATGTGATCTTCGTTACATTTTACAGCTGGCTTACCTTCATTTACACTTTCATTCACAATAACCAAATACTGCGGTTTGATCTGGTAAGCAGCAGATTTACCGATATTGTAAGGTCTTACCTTGAATGACAGACCGGCAGCAGCGATACCTTCAGCTCCAATACCCAAGTAATTAACACCTTCGCGCTGGAACTTTTCGTTCGTTTCGTCCATCAGATAATCGTTTACATAATATTCGTAGAACTTCAATAACTGTGCTTCGTCTTTACCTTCTTCTGTCAAGAAACGACGATACAAAGGAGCATTGTTAGGAACTACAGCAAATGCAGAAGTACGAGTCTCATTCAATACCTGATCTCTCAAAATAACGCTCAAATCCTGATCAGAAGAACCCATTTTAGATCCAGGTGCCGCTACATTGATAAACGCATAATACGGTTGTTTTACCTCTTTAGAAGCTGGCTGATAAAAATTATTTTCTTTCAAATAGAATTTCTGAGCTTTACTTGCATCATCAGTCAATTTGTAACGATTTTCTGCATCGATAGTGATGTAACATTTACCGTTTGATGTTTTTACATACGGAGTGTAAGTCACACGTGTCAATTGTTTCAAACCTGCTACATATTTAGTTGTGTAACCGTAATTTGCTTTTGCTGATTCTTCCATAAAGAAAGACAATTCGCTGTCTTTCACATTCAGAACAGAATCTTTCAACATACCCATGAACTTATCTTCAGCATAGGCATGCAGATAGTTGAACTTATAAGACATCACTTTCAGGTTTTCATCTTCCAGATTCAAATACCCCAAAGCTTCGTTGGCAATAACATCAGCAGCAACAGCTTCAACCTTTAGAGAATCATTAGTAAACAAATCTGCAAACAAATATTCACCTCCTTCATTATGACGGAATTGAACAGTATTAGCTACATCTTCGAATTCACGGTTCGTAATAGTCATTGCAGAAATTTTCTTAGCTTCAACAGTCATAGAGTCCTTCTTAACCATTACCCACTGATAAGCCGGCATACGCATAACGTCTTGTTCAGAGCCGATAACAGTTACCCATTCAGCAGCAGTCCAGTTTCCTGCGTTTGCACCGTATGTATTATAAATAGGAGCAGCTAAGTATTGCCCCTTCTTATTCTTGATCACATAAACACCATTGTCTTTAGATACACGGTTAGTAGTACCTTCATTTAACATGAATTTGATGTTACGAGACTGATTGGCAACAACAGCACCTAATGTTAATTCATTAGAAGCAGTCAACTGGTTCAAAATAACAGAGTTCTTATTTGTAGTTTCAATAGTCCAAGCTGTATTCTTTCCTTCATAAGAAGATTCAACAGCGTCTTTTTTATTGTATGCTAGTACATCAATTGCCAAGCTATCCTCTGTTGGGTAGTAAGTAAATTTAAAGAGAGCTGATTTCGGATTACGTCCTTCACCGAAATTATTTACATAATCTCCATTAGCAGGCATATTCGCCTTTACAGCTTTCACTTTATCAGTAAACTGAACGCCTTCTTCATTGTTTACATACAATCCCGGAATGTATACTGTATCAGCCATCAGATAAGTATCTTCACAAGGTTTGTCATCATTTGTTTTATCAATAACTTGCAACATCACATAGTCAGCTGCAGTTAAATGCCAAGAAAAATTATGATAGATCTTGAACTCTTCTTCATCTGTTCCGTTTTGTGGATTCAGATTCCAAGCACGATACGCATTCTTGGTAAACATATCACCTAGTGTACTATTTGTTCCTACTTTCAACTCTGGAGTTGCAGATAGTTTGAAAGAAGTACCTTCTACATCTGTACCTAATTTAGTATTCAGATCTTTAGCTGTCAAAACAGCACCTGCTGCTCTTACTGGAGCAATTTCAATTTGACCTGGTATAGTTGCAATTTTATTTACATCTTCTTTAGCTGCCATCACTTCACCGTTAACTCCAGCAGTTAAATATACAACTGAGTCAGAAGTGAAATAAGACTTAACTGTCTGATGATCGTTATAGGAAAAACCATTTTCCTTCTTTACAGAAGGATACCATTTCCAAGAGCTAACATTACCTCCCATGTTTACAGCTTTCGGAGTTGTAGTCAATTCTTTCAAATCAACAGACAGAGAAGTTCCTCTAGCCTTATTTACCAATGTAAAGTCTGGACCGCTAGTTTCTTTAGAAACATAACTAATTGTCCATAAAGAAGAATTAAGGTCAGTAACTTGACTGGTCGGTAAAAACTCAGCCTTATACACACCATCCGTGTTAGTCATTACCAAAAGCTGGTCTGATCCACCATACAATTGATAAGCTTTACCTTCTTCTATTGCTTTAACCGAGCCATCATTTGGAGCTGGACTATTAACAGCAAAAGTAGAAGTCATTCCACCGGCTACAAGAAGTGTAGCCAAAAGCGTAGAAAACTTTTTGTTCATAATTCTAAAATTTAATATTAATACTAAAGTGTAATAAGTTCTTATTCAATACGATCGCTATCAAAAACTACCTCTTATCGTATGACTAAATTTATCGATCGTTTTAGCTAGTCATTTCTACCCCCTTCTTTTTACCCATTATTCATCTATTTTATCGGATAAAACATCTTTTATATATTAATTATGTACGCACGTACGTTAATATCAAGTTTACATAGAATTGATTTTCAAGTCATATGCACATTCTAAACAGATACTGATCTTTACTTTCCATGAGATCAAAAACTATTTTACCCACAAATTTATCCATACAGACGGAGTCAACCTCACAAACCCACAAGTTTATTATCTACAAGTCAATCAATTAACTGGTGAATCCACCATTCTATTCCGGCGTCACCAACACATTATCGCACTATTTTTAATACAGACAGACTCACTCGAACAGGATAGTAAAAGATAAAAAACAGCACACGGAAAATTAAATATTAAACACCCTGAAATTAATGGCAAAATATAGTAACTTTAAATATGTAATGCAAGCATTACATATAAGTAAAGTACATATTACATTTTAGTAATGGTAGCATTACTTTTTAGTAAAGTATGTATTACAGAAATCAAAGTAAGCAGAAAAATACTTAGAATTACCATGCTTATTTCTTAGTTATACGGACGTAACGGCTTAGTTCCCGATAGGTAAAAATAATAACCAACCAGTCATTCCGCTTGTCTCGTCCCTTTACTATAGTGACGCCAAACATAACCGCTGGCGTCACCCCATAAAGAGATGATAGTCAACATACAAATACAACAAGTAAATTCAGTGACACCCTTTTGATTAAAACAAATATAATCTCCAGAAACTCAAATTGTACCGTCCGGAAGTAACTTTCTCCGAACGTTAAGAAAAAATTAAAAGCATCCTCCGTCAAAAGATTATCGTTACATTTGTAGTGATATTTAAAAGAAGTTGCGATGAATGATAGACCGTTGATACTGATTACAAATGATGATGCGTAAATGCCAAAGGTATTAAAGAGTTGACTGAATGCCTGAGAGACCTGGGCGATTTAGTCGTATTTGCTCCCGACGGCCCCCGTTCGGGCATGAGCAGTGCGATTACTTCTGAAAATCCAATCAAATATAATCTGGTGAAGAGAGAACACGGACTTACAATCTACGAATGCACAGGGACGCCGGTGGACTGTGTGAAACTGGCTATCAATGAAGTGCTTGAACGTAAACCAGACCTACTCGTTTCGGGTATCAACCATGGTGGCAATATGGCGATAGCTGTTCTTTATTCCGGTACGATGGGAGCTGCTGCCGAAGGATGCGTATTCGGAGTTCCTTCGATGGGAGTTTCGTTACTCGACCATCATCCGGATGCCGACTTTACGGAATGTTGCCGTCTGGGACGTATGGTGGCACGCCGTGTACTGAAAGAAGGGTTACCTGCCGGAACTTACCTGAATCTAAATGTTCCGAAAGTGGATACAGTTAAAGGCATGAAGATTTGCCGTCAGGCTGCCGGAAAATGGGTGAAGGAATACAAACGCTCGGAAAATGGTGCCGGCAAACCGGTATTCTGGCTGACAGGTTCTTTCGAGAATGCCAAACCGATTCATCCGGACAACGATATGCTGGCACTCGACAGCGGATATGCTTCGCTGGTGCCCTGCAAACTGGATGTGACGGATTACGAATGGATGGAGAAATATAAAAACTGGGAAGGATGAAATATTTTCTGATCGCAGGCGAAGCTTCGGGCGACCTACATGCGTCGAACCTGATGGCGGCATTAAAAGAAAAAGACCCGGAGGCGGATTTCCGTTTCTTCGGGGGAGATTTGATGCAGGCTGTAGGCGGCACATTGGTAAAGCATTACAAGGAAATGGCTTTTATGGGTTTTATTCCCGTATTGCTCAACCTGCGAACAATCCTGAATAATATGAAAACCTGCCAGGAAGATATCCGGAAATATCAGCCGGACGTGGTGATATTGATCGATTATCCGGGATTCAACCTGAAAATAGCCAAATTCGTAAAGACAGTGCTGCATCTGCCTGTTTACTATTATATTTCTCCCAAGATATGGGCCTGGAAACAGTACCGCATCAAAGACTTCCGCCGTTATGTGGACCGGATGTTCTGCATCCTGCCTTTCGAAACCGAGTTTTTCCGCAAGCTGGATTATTCGGTCGATTATGTAGGAAATCCATCTGTCGACTCGGTTGCCCAATATAAAGAAAAGCAAGCCAATCGCCCCGATACGTTTATGGCCGATGAAGGACTGCCGGATAAACCCATCTTGGCCCTCCTTGCAGGAAGCCGCCGGCAGGAAATCAAAGATAACCTTCCGACCATGCTCGAAGTGGCAGCTGCTACCCGGACTATCAGCCGGTTATAGCCGGAGCTCCCGGACTGGAACCGGAATATTACAAACAATATATAGGAAACCATCCTGCCAAAATCATCTTCGGCAAGACATACGACCTGCTGCAACACAGCCGGGCCGCCTTGGTTACCTCGGGTACGGCAACGCTTGAAACATCGCTATTCCGCGTACCGCAGGTAGTCTGTTACTATGTCGTGGCCGGACCGTTGGCCAGTTTTATCTTCCGCAATTTCTTCCATACCAAATATATCTCGCTGGTGAATCTGATTGCCGGACGCGAAGTCGTACAGGAATTGTTCGGTGCCCGCTTCTCTTATCAGCAGATACACGATGAACTGGGCAAAATACTTCACGATACGGCTTACCGCCAACAGATGCTCGACGGTTACGACGAGATCATCCGGATACTCGGTAAACCAGGAGCTTCACAACGTACAGCCACACTTATCTACCAGTCATTAAACAATTAACATCTTTTATCATATTATTTTGCAGCATTTTTCGCTTATCTCCCATCTAACCTTTTAGAATGGGAAAATAAACAATTGTGATATGAATGTGATGAGGACGTTGAAAACTTTTATACTGGTTCTAGGAACCATTCTGGCGACCTTTACCATGTATTCTTGTTTAGATGATGACAGTAATTCTTCTAATAAATACAGTTTTGGAATAGCTACAATCAAACCATTAGGGAATGACGCCTATTACCTGCAATGGGATGATTCAACGACTTTCTGGCCGGCATCCGGCGTTACTCCTTATTTCGGGGTAGATAAAGAAAGACGTGCTTTTATAAACTTTACATTATTGGGAGATTCGACCAGCCACATGGCAGAAGGATATGATTATGCAGTCCGTGTAAACAGAATCGACAGTGTATTGACTAAATCAATCGTTGGCGATCTGGGTGAGAAAAATGATGAATATTACGGCAATGATCCGTTATGGATGAAGTCCGTATGGATTGAGGATGGTTATATTAATTTCCAGTTCGAATCTTATTTCGACGGATCGACCAAACATTTTCTCAATCTGGTGAAGATGAACAATACGGATACATATGAACTGGAGTTCCGTCATAACGCATACAACAACTTGTCGGGCGGACAAGGTTGGGGCCTGGCCTCATTCAGACTGAATAGTCTGCCGCCTACAAACGGTGATACAGTGACGATGAAGGTGAAGTATAAATCGTATGAAGGTGATGATACGATTGAACTTAAATACAAATCAGGTACCCCTGCCGGTAAAGCGCCGATGTTGGGAGCCGAGAATTTTCAAGTGACAAATTAAACCTTCCCACATAACTTTTATTTTTATCATTTAGTTCAGGGAGAGAGGCATCGTGATGATGCCTTTCTTTTTTTGTCTAATTTTGTGACAGAGATGCAACGGTCGGACGTTTTCTCTCGTTTATATAAACAAATGAACGAAACAACAGTACAACTGATAAAGGGTTGCCGGGAAGGAAAACGGAGTGCGCAACTGGGCTTGTACAAACAATTCGCACAACGATTGTACATAGCTTGCCTGCGCATTGTCGGCAACAGCGGTGAAGCGGAAGAAGCCATGCAGGATTCGTTCCTGAAAATCTTCACGCACATCGACCAATATAAAGAAGGGCAATGTTTCGAAGCTGGATACATCGGATAGCAGTCCATACAGCCATTGATTATGTGCGCCGGCAAACACCGGAATGGGAGGAACTATCCGACAACTATGCCGATCCGGAGCCGGACGGACCGAACGAAGAGGAAATAGCCTACTCGGTAAAGCAGGTGAAAGAGGCAACCGGTAAATTACCCGCCGGTTACCGCGTAATCCTCTCGCTCTACCTCTTTGAGGGATATGATATGGAAGAGATTGCCTCTATCCTGAACATTCAGCCGCCAAGCGTACGCAGCCAATATCTGCGGGCAAAGCGCAAATTGTTAGACATTATAGCAGCAAATTGACATGGACAAATTAAAGAATTTCATAGACACCAATAGAGAAGCATTTGAAGATGACCTTCTGCCGGAAGGTCACTTCGAACGCTTCGAAAAGAAACTGCCGCCTGCCCGCAGGAAACATTTCAAACTATATAGTTTGTCTGCTTTCGCTGCCGCAGCCGCCATTGCACTGATACTCCTGCTCCGCATGCCGGGTGGGACGCCTGCTCCTGTAAATCAAAAAGCTGCCATACAGCAACAATGCAGCCAGCAAAAGGAATTTGGCGAACTCCAGGTCTATTACAAGATGCAGATCAACGACATCATGGCACAAATGGAATCGTTGTATAAAAAGGAGAAGACTCCGGGAGCCGCCGGTCTGTTACAGGAAAGCAAAAGGATTCTGAAAGACAACTATATGTTTGAGGAAACAATCCTCCCGACACTGCCTTGCTCGAACGACGGCCTGTTCGCTATGAACCAGCATTACAGTGCGAGTGTCGAAAGCCTGAACATCATGCTGAAGCAGATGGAAATAGTTACAAACGATAATGATGACAAATAAAATATATATCATGAATACAAAACAATTAAAAAGCCGTTCCTTATTACTTCTGGCAGTGTTACTCATCGCAAGTACCGCTATCAGTTGGGGCGCAAAACCGGAAAGTATTAAGAAGAAAGAGATCAGTAAATCTTTTGACGTCAGCCTGAGTGACTTATTGATGACGGACAATCGTTACGGCAATACGACCATCACGCACTGGAACAAGAATGAAGTGGCAATCCGTGTTGAGATAGAGGCAAAAGCCGAAAGTGCGGATGCTGCACAGGCTTGCATCGACCGTGTGAACATCGAACTAAAGAAAAGCGGGAATACGGTTTCCGCCATCACTTCGCTGAAACAGCAAAACTGGGGTAATAACAATTCCAATATCCGGTTTACGATCAATTATTTTATCAGCATGCCTTCGAAGCTGTCAATCAACCTGTCGCAGAAATACGGAAACATCAATCTGCCGGACAAGAATGAAGGCAAAAGCACGATACAGGTGAAGTACGGCAACCTGAATGCCGGCAGTTTCACCCAGCCTCTCAACCTGGAAGCTAAATACGGGAATGTGGATATTAATAATGTGACGAAAGCGAATCTGGACCTGGGATACTGCGGAAACGTCTCTGTCGGCGATGCGGAACAAATGAATGCCGACAATAAGTATTCGAATATGAATATTAAGAAATGCGGCCAGATCAATCTGGAAAACAAGTATGGTAATATAAAAATCGAAAGTCTTGACAAAGGCTATATGGAGATCAAATACAGCGAAGCGATGATCGGCTCGGTAAAAGATGAATTGAATGTGGATGAACTGGCTTACAGCACATTGACAATAAAAGAATTGTCTGCCAACTTCAAACAGGTGAATGTAGATGCACGCTATGGTAATCTGAATATCAGCGTTCCGGCAAAAGCATCTTTCAAAATCGCAGCCGAAAACATGAAATACGGCAGCCGTAATGTCAATGGTTTCAACATCACAAACTCTTCGACAGAGGATAAAGTGAACCATTACTATGAAATCAACAGCGGAAACAAGGGACGCATCAATTTCGACGGAAATAATTACAGCAATATTAATGTGAAGGCGTTAAAATAACCTACTTTTCCCTTGATGGAAAAGTAGGCAAAAGATCAAGGCTTAACCGGCTTCACTGCTTCGGTGAAAGACTCCGCTGAAAAATCCGAAACTCGCTTCGCTCAGACAACGGATTTTTTTAACCGCTTCGTCTTCCCCCTACGCGGACGTTCACCCGCTTAGGCCTTTCCCAGGAAGCTTTGCTTCCTCTTAGGATGGCCGACACCGATACTTATAAAATAAAAACTTTCGGATTTAACAGGTAGTATCGGCAATCCCAGGAGAACGCAAAGCGTTCTATGAAAGGCATCATTTGACGAGCGTAAAGCGAAGTATCCGTAGAGAGCGCCCGGAGGCTGTGCTGTTTAAGCGAAGCGAGTTCACAGACGACAGCGAACGTAGGATACTGAGTAGCGAGGCAAATGCAACCTTGAACTTGGTTACTTTTCTTTCAAGAGAAAAGTAACAGCCAACACTTTATCCAATGCCGAATAAAATATCAGCGAACCGGCGATAGCCGCAATTGTCATGATAAACGGCAGTTTATCCTTTATCCCTTCCAGCATATGATCAACGCTTCCTGCGGGCTGTTGGCCTAAAAGCATCAATACGCCGGCAAACACGACGAGATATGCAATAATGACACCAACAATCATAAAAGGGGGCATTCCGGAACTCATCCTGACCTTTTTCACTTCCGGTACTTTCAACGGTTCTTCCTGCATGATAAGATCCATGATCCGCAGGCTTAAATCCGGAGATGGCTTAACCATTCCTTCTTTCAGAAGTTTGCCGGTCAAGCGGTTTATATCTTTATCTGATATACTCATAACACATTAGCTGTTTCATTCTTCATCATTAACTGTAATGTTTCGTAGAAATGCTTACGTCCCCGAAACAATTTTACTTTAATATTGGAAGGCGTCAGATCCGTGATCTGACTGATGTCCGCAATGGAACACTCTTCCAGGTAAAAGAGATTAAGTACCAGGCTCTCGTCGGCCGGTAACTTTTTCAATACACGTGCAATTATTTCTTTCCGGTCTTCCCGCTCCAGGATAGCCGTTGCACTATCTACTTCACTGGTTGTAAGATCGGTTGCAATAGCATCATCATAACTGTCGAATACGGATTGCTTCCGCTGGGCGGTAATGGCCGTATTATAGACAATTTTATAGAACCAGGTAGAAAACTTACTGCCAAACTGGAAAGACGGAAGCGCACGATACATCTTGACAAAAGCATCCTGCACGACTTCTTCTGCCTCCTCGCGATTCTCCAGTATGCGGAAGGCAATCGTAAATGCCATCTGCTGGTACTTCGCGACGAAGCAGGAGAAACTTTTGGTGTCCCCTGCCAGAATGCTTTTTATCCATTTTTGTTCGTCCATCAATCCGGTTTATTGTTCTTTCTCTTTTTCCAACATCTTGAGAACAATAAAGAAATAGGCCAGATAAGCTATACCGCCACCTAAAACAGTAAAGATAACAACAGAAAAACCAGCCCAGTCATTCGGCATCGTATCATCCAGATATATACCACCAATAGCTCCCAAAGCCAACCCGATCATCAACAAACCGTTGCGCAGGGCATTGAATTTATTCGCCTTCCTTTCCGGCTCTTCCAATACAATACCTTTCTCGATCATAGCCATACGCTCTTCATGTTTTGTCCGGGTAGTTCTTACTACAAGTATCATAAGTAACACAACGGGCAAGCCTACCGCACAAACAATTGCAACCAGGGGAATCAACCAATCTTCCATAATTTCAATATTTAATTTGTTTCTAATTTGTTTCGTTTACAGATAAGACTAACGTTCCGGAAAGAAGGTTACAGGAATGACAAACTATTTTCAAAAAAAATACCCGAAAACCGGATGCACCTCCGATTTCGGGTATTTATCAATAAGTTATCCGTAAACTACAGAAAGATTAATCCAATATTTTAATCTTAATGTTACGATACCAAACGTCGTCACCATGATCCTGCAAACCGATGAAACCTTCTTTGTTAGGTCCGCCACAGTTCAACAGTAGTTCATAAGCCAACGGCCATTTGTCTTTGCTGAATTTACTCTTGTCCAGCATTTCTTTCCACTGCTGTGTCCACAAGTGATATTCAACAACCGGTTCGTCATTCTGATAGTGAACAACCGTACCTTTGTAACACATGATCTTAGACTTGTTCCATTCGCCGAACGGTTTAGAGTTCTGCGGTTTAGCCGGGATCATATCATACAGGGAAGCAGACATACGATTACCATCTTTACCCAATTTGGCATCCGGATGGTTTGCATTATCCAAGATTTGAAATTCAGGGGCAGAAATATAAGAAGGTTGTCCTTCCACTTCCTGGATCATAATAAATACACCGGAATTAGCGCCTTTAGCTACTTTCCATTCCCATTCCAACTCAAAATTTTTGAACTTATGAGCAAATACCAGATCACCACCGTCCTTAGCACCAGCTTCACCGGCACCGGAGCCTTTGATATGAATTGCGCCGTCATTCACCTCCCAAGCATTAGGAACATCTGTACGGTCATATCCTCTCCAGCCATTCAGTGTTTTACCATCAAACATAGTAATCCAACCATCGGCATCTTTCGGGAACGTAGACAGGTCTACTGTCGGTAAATCCAATAATTTGTATTCAGGCACAGCTGCTTCTGTTTCTGCTTCAGCTGTTGCATCGGCAGCAGCTTCATCTGTTTTCTTTCCACCGCCACAAGATGTAAAATAGCACATCATCAGCGCGGCACTGATAAATAATACTGACTTCTTCATTTTTATGTAGTTTAAAACTGTTATCTAGGCATATCAGGCAATTTCCAACCATCGCGATAGTTGTGCTTGATCAGTTCGGCTGCAAACTGTTTTGCATTAACAGGATCTGTCCAGTCCTTTGCAAACGAAGGATGACCATCTTTGATAGTGAAACCGTCTTTGATACAAGTCTTTATCATTTCGTTATCACCGATGTTCGTAAATTGCATGTTAATGCCATCCCATTTCAATGTTCTGTTCAGACTCTGTAGCGAACTGCTAATACCCCCATCACGATCATTTCATTGAACGGACCGGCTTCCGAGAAATTCGATTTTGTTTGTACACGGCTGGATGCATTTTCTTTACAAGCACGTACCCAATCCATTTCATGTCCTTTTACACGACGACATACTTTAGGAGCATTTGGAACACGACCTGACAACAAGAACGGCTGCTGTCCGTAACAACCGCAAATCAATGTATCTTTCGTTCCATGGAAAATAGTCAGACCGCCACCAGGTCCCATCAATTCTTTTCCTTCCGGGAAACCTTCCGGACGATTCGGCATCATACCGCCGTCATACCAATGAATTTCAACTTCCGGCATGGCCAGTTTCGGCATATTTTCACGAGCCGGGAAAATAAACTTCACATGCTGTGCATTAGGAGCGCAATCACGAAGCAACAAAGTAGAAGAAGCTTCAACGCTTGTCGGATAACCTAATTTCAATGCCTTAAACGGAGTGTGCATGATATGGCAAGCCATATCGCCTAAAGCACCTGTACCATAAGCCCACCATCCGCGCCAGTTCCAAGGATGATAAATTTTGTTGAAAGGTTTCAATTCGGCAGGACCGGTAAATAAATCCCAGTTTAATGTAGAAGGCACCTTATCTGCTTTATCCGGAGTATTCAAACCTTGCGGCCAAATAGGACGGTCTGTCGCACATTCAACTTTTGTGATATCACCGATTTCGCCATTCCAGATCCATTCGCAAACCAAATCCGTATCTTCAGAAGAAGAACCTTGGTTACCCATCTGAGTTGCAACATTTGTAGAAGCAGCCAGTTTAGTCAACAAACGAGATTCGTACACAGAGTGTGTCAACGGTTTCTGACAATAAACATGTTTGCCCAATGTCATCGCATCTCCCGTAATCATAGCATGTGTATGGTCGGCTGTAGCGATAATAACGGCATCGATAGATTTACCCATCTCATCGTACATCTTGCGATAGTCCCAATATTTTTTAGCATTCGGATGTTCGTCGAATACGCCTTTCGCATATTTCCAATCCACGTCGCAAAGAGCAACGATGTTTTCACTTCCTTTTACAGCATTAATATTGGCATGTCCCATACCGCCGATACCGACAGCAGCAATATTCAATTTATCTGTTGGAGCCACATACCCATGACTTTTTCCTAAAACGGAACCCGGAACAATGGTCAATGCAGCAGCAGCGGCTGCGCCTCTTTGAAGAAATGATCTTCTAGTGATGTTTGACATAGTAATAATTTTTATAGATTAGCACTTAATAATAATATTCTGATTCAATTGTCACATCTTAAAAACACAAACTGACGCAAATATAGCCAATGCGAAAATAACAACAAGCCGTCCTTCCCGCTTTCTTTTTCAAAATAGTTTTTTTTAACAGTGCTTATAGACAATGTCTATTTTTTCATAAATATTATCTATGGAGCTAGGTGTTTGAAAAGTCGTTCTTTCTTTTATATTTGTCTAGCACAAAACATATTCACCGGATTTCTGTTATATAAATGAAGAGCTGAACATGAAAAAGAAACCAATACTTGTTCGAATTTACCAATTTTACCTGGAAGGATTTCGTGAAATGAAGCTGGGTAAAACGCTATGGCTGATTATATTGGTCAAGCTCTTCATCATGTTTTTTATATTAAAACTGTTTTTCTTTCCTAATTACCTGGGACAGTTTGATAGCGATTCCGAGAAACAGGAACACGTATCGGGTGAATTGATCAATCGAGCAATTACTCCTTAATTAATATAATTATGATCGAAAGCATTGACACTTCTTTGATTGACTGGTCGAGGGCGCAGTTCGCTCTGACGGCCATGTATCACTGGCTTTTTGTACCCCTGACTTTAGGGCTTGGTGTGATCCAGGCAATACTGGAAACCATTTATTACAAAACAGGTGACGAATTCTGGAAAAAGACAGCCCAGTTCTGGATGAAGCTGTTTGGTATTAACTTCGCGATCGGTGTCGCCACCGGTCTGATTCTCGAATTTGAGTTCGGGACGAACTGGTCGAACTACAGCTGGTTCGTCGGTGATATTTTCGGAGCGCCGCTGGCCATCGAAGGTATCCTTGCTTTCTTTATGGAAGCGACATTTATCGCGGTTATGTTCTTCGGCTGGGACAAAGTAAGCAAACGTTTCCACCTGGCTTCTACCTGGCTGACAATTATCGGAGCCACCTTATCCGCCCTGTGGATCCTGATCGCCAATGCCTGGATGCAGCATCCGGCAGGTATGCAATTCAATCCGGACACGGTACGCAACGAAATGTTCGATTTCTGGGCAGTCGCTTTGTCGCCTGTCGCCATCAATAAATTCTTCCACACCGTATTATCCGGCTGGATCGTAGGTGCATTATTTGTAATAGGCATCAGTAGCTGGTATCTGTTGAAGAAACGGGAAACGCGTTTTGCCCTGGAAAGTATCAAGATCAGCGCCATTTTCGGACTGGTTGCTTCTTTACTGATCCTTTGGACCGGTGACGGTTCCGCCTATCAGGTTGCTCAGAAACAGCCGATGAAGCTGGCTGCCATGGAAGGCCTTTACGAAGGAGGAAACGGCGTCGGACTGGTGGGCATCGGGATGCTGAATCCGGAGAAGACCAGTTATAAAGATAATGTAGAGCCGTTCATCTTTAATATACAAATACCCAAAATGCTGTCTTTGCTGGCAGAACGCAAGATAGACGGATATGTTCCGGGTATCAATAATTTGATCGAAGGAGGATATGAGACTAAAGACGGCACGCCGGCTCTTTCCGCAGCCGAAAAGATTGCCAAAGGACAACAGGCTATCCAGGCACTCGCCAAATACCGCGAAGCCAAGAAAGAGAAAGACGAAGTGGCCGCCAAACAATACCGGGCGACACTCGACGAGAACTTCCCTTATTTCGGTTACGGTTATATCAAAGATCCGGGCGACCTGGTTCCTCATGTAGGAATGACGTTCTATTCCTTCCGTATCATGGTGATTCTGGGAGGTTACTTCATCCTGCTCTTTATCATTGCGATCATCTGGAGTAAAAAAGACAAGTTCAAAGACACCCGCTGGCTTCAGAAAGTATGCCTGTGGTCGATTCCGCTGGGATATATTGCCGGACAGGCCGGATGGATCGTTGCCGAGGTGGGACGCCAACCGTGGGCTATACAGGATATTCTTCCGACGAGCGCATCTATCTCCAAACTGGCTACATCGTCTGTACAGACCACTTTCTTCCTGTTCCTGATTCTGTTTACAATCTTACTGATTGCCGAAGTGGGAATTATGGTGAAGGCTATCAAGAAAGGACCGGCCGTATCTACTAACAATGAAAACTAAAAATATACACCATGGATAGTACATATATATTATTACAACATTACTGGTGGTTCCTCGTATCCCTGCTGGGAGCACTGTTAGTATTCCTGCTTTTTGTACAGGGAGGTCAGTCATTGCTCTTTTCGATCGGCAAGACGGAGCTGGAACAAAAGATGTTATTAAACTCAACCGGACGTAAATGGGAGTTTACCTTTACAACACTGGTTACTTTCGGTGGTGCGTTCTTTGCCTCTTTCCCCTTATTCTACTCGACCAGTTTCGGCGGTGCTTATTGGGTGTGGATGCTCATTCTGCTTTGCTTCGTGATACAGGCCGTATCCTACGAATACCAAGCTAAAAAAGGGAACTTACTGGGCAAAAAGACTTACCAGATATTCCTGATCATCAACGGTGTGTTGGGCCCGATCCTGCTGGGAACTGCCGTAGGGACATTCTTCAACGGAGCTGAATTTTCAGTGAATAAAGGACAGATGACAGATATTACCATGCCGGTTATCTCGACCTGGAATAACTCTCTGCATGGGCTGGAAGCAGCATTTGTATTCTGGAACGTTTGTCTCGGGCTGGCCGTATTCTTCCTGGCACGTGTGCAGGCATTGCTCTATTTCATCAACAATATTGACAATAAGGATATAGTGGTCCGCTGCCGGAAACGTTTGATACCGGAAACAGCTTTGTTCCTGGTGTTCTTCCTGCTGTTCCTCGTACGTTTGATGCTGGTAGACGGTTTTGCCGTGAACCCGGAAACGCAGGAGGTGTTTATGCAGCCTTATAAATATTTCATCAACCTGATTGAGATGCCGGCTGTACTGGCAGTGCTGCTAGTGGGCGTAGTGCTTGTTTTGTTCGGTATTGTTAAAACAATCCTGTCGCAAACGTGGCGGAAAGGAATCTGGTTTGCCGGAACAGGGACCGTCCTCACCGTACTGGCGTTATTGCTCTGTGCCGGTTGGAACAACACGGCTTATTATCCGTCGTTGACCGATCTGCAAAGTTCGCTGACTCTTCAGAATAGTTCATCAAGTCCGTTCACGCTGAAAGTGATGAGTTACGTATCCATTCTCGTTCCGTTCGTGCTGGCTTATATATTCTATGCATGGAGGGCACTCGATCTTCATAAGATCGACGCAGAAGAGATGGAACAGAAAGACGGGCACACTTACTAAAGAACACGGCGTCCGTACAGACGGTTCACGAACCGCCCTTTGCAAGAAACATACCCCATAAAACAAAGGAAACGGCGAAGCTCACGCTTGGCCGTTTCTACATTTAACCGTTTTAAACAAAAAGAAAAAGTTAGTTAAGGCTTAGAATAAAATATCTTAAGTCTTTTTTACTTACTATAGAATGCTTCCTTTAGGACAGCAAACAAATATATGTAATCCGAAGCATCTTCGGAACAATCCGACCGCATTTTTTGTTATTTTTCACAGAACACAGATGCTTTTGTATTATCTTTGCAAACAATTATCCAAGGGATTCCTTTATGGCAGATTTCAATTTAAACATTTTGGGATGCGGTTCGGCCTTACCTACAACACGGCATCTGGCAACCTCTCAGGTAGTAGATTTACGGGACAAATTATATATGATAGACTGTGGCGAAGGCACACAGGTGCAGATGCGCCATATGCGTATCAAATTCAGTCGGTTGAATCATATTTTCATATCCCACCTGCATGGTGACCATTGTTTTGGTCTGCCCGGCTTGATCTCCACACTCGGTATGCTGGGACGCACCGGCGAACTGGTGATACATGCACCCAAAGAAATTGAAAACTATATGCGCCCGGTATTGGATACATTCTGCAAAGGCATGCCTTACGAGTCCGTTTCATCCTGTAGATACACGTAGCCATTCACTGATTATGGAGGATCGCTCGCTTTCCGTCTACTCCATTCCCCTGAAACACCGTATCCCGACCTGCGGCTTTTTGTTTGCCGAGAAGCCAAAAGAAGCCCATATCATCCGCGAGATGACCGACTTCTATCAGGTCCCCGTCAGATGCATGAAGGATATCAAGCTGGGAGAGGATTATGTCACGCCGGAAGGAGAAGTGATTCCCAATTCACGACTGACGCGCCCGGCTGCTCCCCCCAAACGTTATGCGTATTGCTCGGATACGGCCTACAATCCTTCCGTCATCCCGATCATTGAAGGGGTAGACCTTCTTTATCATGAGGCGACCTTTGCCGAATGCGACAAGGCACGCGCCAAAGAAACATTCCATTCTACAGCACGGCAAGCGGCAGACATCGCCCTGAAAGCCGGTGTCAAACGCCTCATTATCGGTCATTATTCTGCCCGCTACGAGGACTTGACAGCATTGCATCGCGAAGCGGAAGAAGTATATCCCGGCACCATTCTCGGAACCGAAGGGATGGTTTTGCCTATATAATATCGTGGTTTTCTTAAATAATAACTGCCAAATATCCAGCATATTCAAAATTATTCATACATTTGTACGAATTTAGGGTTTCGAATATGAGAATATTATTTTCCATAATTCTGTTGATCAGCGCTTACGTTGGTTCCCCGTTTATTGCAAGTGCGCAGCAAACGGTTCAGGCAACGCATGTCGTAAAGCAGGCAGAACCCGATTCTATCGAAATCAGCGCCTACGACAACAAGGTGGTTGTGAAGAACGCTCCCATCGGAAGCAAGCTGGAAATATACAGCGTGGTAGGCATCCGTGTCAAGGAAATCGAGCTGAAACAACCGGATGGCGAATACACCGTTAACATCGCCAAAGGTTACTATATCGTCCGCATCGGCGAAACTGTCCGCAAAGTAGCCATCCGCTAAATACATCTCCGTTGCTTTTGGATATTTTTTACTTATATCCATCACATCTCATTCTAATTTCCCCAATTTTTTTTACACAGTGGGGAAAAGCCCCCACCATAATGGGGGAAAGTCCCCACTGCAATGGGCTTATTTCCCCACCCTGATGGAACTTTTACTTCATCCGCACAAGCTATAAGCTCTTCCCGAATGAAACAAACCTCCGTATTCCCGAAAAGAAAAGAGGACCTGCCACCAAGACAAACCCTCTTCTTCTGTAATTATATATGTATAGGTTAAACTCATTTATAAAAATACCCATCAAAAAGCATAATCAAGACTTAGCCCAAATACTTTATTGGTACGGCTATATACATTAGCTCCGGGAAGACCCGTGCCAGAGTAATTGTTCGATTTCTTTGTATAATCATGGTAACTTGTCCACATATAACCCACGTTCAATGCCATCTTTTCGCTCAACATCACCTTAGCTCCGAAACCCAGTGAGTAAGAGTCACAGGAGAAACTGGTATCGCTCTGATAGTTGTCCGACAAACCATAATCCGTAATCTGGGCACCACCGCTAATAGTCAATCTCTTGATAATATCCCACTCGATACCCAGCAAATACTCGTTGGTACCTCTTTCGAGCTCTTTCTGTTTTCCTCCGGCCATTCCCGCTTTCTTATCATCGAAGAAATGATACTCAACAGAAGCTTTTAACATGGGCAAAAACTGATAAGAAGCAGCCACAGAAAGCATGGAAGGAATATCGTTCGGTGTATTCACACCATGCTTGTAAGCACCCACCAGATCTTCCGCACTTTCAGGATAATCCAACTTCTTTGTATCGTTTTCGATGTTCAGGTTCGTCTTAAACTCATATTTGGCACCGAAATTGAATTTACCATATTTAACATCGACTCCAAGAACCGGCGTAAGTCCCCAACCAGTCTGGTCGCAATTCAAAGCCAGCGCCATCAATTCTGATCCGCCTAAATTCTGTTTTAACTTCGCATTCAGATAACCGTCATAGTTCCCTGAAAAATAATTCATTCGACCACCGGCAAAGGCTGAAAGCCAGTCCGTGATTTTGTATCCCAAACCAAGTTGTAGAGAATAAATAAACTGTTTACCGTCCATCGCACTGTTAATAGTATACATTTCCGGAGTGACGATGGGACTTTGACCACCTGTCTTTATATAGTCTGTCAAACTTTCCTTGAATATACCGGCCATAGCAGCCGATTCGAACATAGGCAAACCGTCGTTAAACGAAGCCTTACCTCCTCCTCCCGTGATGGCAAAGAATCCGGAAATGGTCCAGTCGCCTTTTTTGTAAGCCGCGAAAACACTCGGAATCACAGGGGCAGCCGCTTTTCCTTTGTAATACTTTTTGTAGGGAGTCTCTGCCATTGTCGGCTTCTGATTGACCGGATCGAAACCATTATATGTACCAAAAGAGGCATCGATATTTCTAGTTTGGAAAGCACTCTGGATACTCACGCCTACGCGAAAACCATCTGTCGGCAAAAAAGAAAGGCCCGCAGGATTAGACAAAGCACCATCTATATCAATTGCAGCACCTCGCGAAAGTGATCTTAAAAAGGCTGCATGCTGATTAGTATTCGTCAAATATCCACCAGCGAAAGAAAGCAGAGGCATCATCATCAATGCCGCACCTAATAATACTTTTTTCTTCATGTTTTACTTTTCATTATTACAAAACGGCGGTAAAGATAAATACTTTTCTTTAATATTGCACACTTTTAATAGAAATGTGCGGCACAAATATGCCATTTATGTGCAATACTTCCAACTATCCCCCCTATTTTCAACTCTCAATTTTCAATTCTCAATTAAAAAAGTATCTTTGCAGCGAAAAGGAATGTCTCCTTTTCCGTGTGCTTGCTGAACCACGTATAAAACAAGAAAAATATGAAACATCAAGATGCCGCTCTGGTATGCTTCTCCGGTGGACAAGACTCCACCACCTGCCTGTTCTGGGCCAAGAAACATTTTAAACGCGTAGAAGCCGTATGTTTTACTTACGGCCAGAAACATTCCCTCGAAATTGATATTGCACGCAAGATTGCTGCCGATGCCAACGTGCCGTTCCAATTGCTGGACGTATCGCTAATCAGCCAACTGGCGCCTAACTCGTTGACGGACACTTCTATCGAAATGGATGAAGACAAACCGGCCGACAGTTATCCGAACACCTTCGTACCGGGAAGGAATATGGTTTTCCTGACATTCGCCGCCATCATGGCACGGAGCAAAGGTATTTTCCATCTCTCACCGGCGTATCGGAGGCCGATTTCAGCGGATACCCCGATTGCCGCGACACCTTCGTCCGCTCGCTCAATGTGACGCTGAACCTGGCGATGGATGAACAGTTCGTCATCCATACTCCTCTGATGGACCGCGATAAAAGCGAAGTATGGCAACTCTCCGACGAACTGGGCGTATTCGACCTGGTCCGCACGCAGACACTGACCTGCTACAACGGCGTCCCAGCCGACGGTTGCGGCCATTGCCCGGCTTGCAAACTGCGCCGGGAAGGATTAGAGAAATATTTGAAAAGAAAAGGATAAAAGGCTTGATAGTAGAAAAAGTGAGACTCGATGCTAGAAATAATCGAGCTATCTGCTAATTATAAGATGAACCAATTAGTGACGGTGTCTTCAGGCTGTAGGCCTGTAACAAACTAACCCAGGGTTTTAACCCTGGGGCTTCTTGAATCCTTCTCTTTCTGATGCACCCTGTAGGGGTGCGACAAGATGGAAAGGATTGATATTTACCTTGTCCCGCCCCTACAGGGCGGAAAGACAGGAGCGGGTTTTCATAAACCCAGGGTTAGAACCTGGGCTGGTTTGTTAAAGCCTTACAGGCTTACATTGACACCGTAGGT
>NZ_QSDP01000029.1:0-59986 GCF_003463685.1 Parabacteroides sp. AM58-2XD | reverse complement strand
AACGTCCCTTTCTTCCGGGCAATCCGCTGGGTGTTGCACCAGTTTCCCAGCTTCCCTTCGGCTGCCTGCGGCCAGCGTCCTTCACGCTCCTTATATTCGATCAAACGTTCATACATTACCGGCCACGCATCCAACTCCGCCAGCATATCATCCACACGGGCACGGATATCAGACAGAAATCCAGTTACCTCAAATTCCATAAAGCCTTTAAAGCTCTTTGGGGCACGAACCGCCGGATGATAAACCAACTCCCTTGACATAGCCTCATAAACAGAACGCCCCGAAAGGTTATTGACGAAGTCAAGTACTACCGGATGCCGGTCCGAACCGGCTTTCAGGCAACGGCCCAACTGCTGCAAGGCAACTACATAAGATTCCGTCCGACGCAGGAACATGGCAGCATCTACTCCTTCCACATGCAATCCTTCGATCAACATATTTATAGAGAAAAGGACATGCAGTTTTCCCGTTTCCTTACGAAAACGACGCAACGTCTTTTCATTCTCCCGGTTACTCAGCCCGTTATGAATCTCGAATGTCTCCGTCTCAAAGCCCGCCTGCCCGAGCCAGTTCGATACTTCGGGAACCATATGCTGAAGGTCTTCCTTGTCTTTACAGAAAACAAGCATTTTCTTTACCTCTTTCGGCAGATAACGCCGGATCAGTTCCGATGCACTCAACGAACCGCGAAAATCCAGTCGGGCAAAGTCTATTTTGTCCTGAATATGCTTGCGCCTTTCAGAAGTACAGTCACTCCTGTTCAGCATACGCTGTACCTTATCCAGTTGGTTATTCAGATCGAATACGCTCTGCACCAGGACAGGAACAGGCAGTATCTTATAATACCAGGCCATAGACAAAGACAGTTCATGGAACAGGTTCCCCTTGAAATAGACCTCTACCGTATCGAGCATCTCTTCGGGACGTATCGGAGTGGCCGACATTCCCAGTACACGGGCTTCCGGATTGTTATCTATTACTTCCTGTACGGCCTTTCCCCATACCTCCGCTCCGAAATGATGGAACTCGTCGATAATGATATGATTTGCTTTGAGTTCACCGACTGTACCGCGATTCAGGACTAATGCCTGGAAAGTCCGGTAGGCGACATGCGGCATTGTCCTGCCGATTGCTTTTTTGATCTCGGCAATGATCGTAACGTTGGGAGCGATAACCACTATATCATCTTCCGAATGATTGACGATATAGCGGGCAATCAGGTAAGACTTTCCTGTTCCGGTCGCCTGTACAACGGCTCCGATTCTGTTCGTTTTGAATCCTTCCTCGATGGCCCGATAAGCCGCTTCATTATGCGAAAAGAGTTCAATATGCTTTCCCGTCTCCAGACTTCTCAGATAGCTTTCATCCGAAACAGTCAGTCCATGCAGTTCAAAGGAAAGTGCCTCCGGCAGATAACCGCCATGAGCCAGGATGCGGAACTGGTTACAGCTACACATTTCCCCGATACGCTGCATTTCAGTATACAACTTGTCCACTTCCGGCAAGCCGACAGGTTCCTTATTCCATACCTCTTTCACAATGAAAGTAACGGAATCCTCCCTGAAGCCTACCAGCAGACAACCGGATTCTTCAGTGACAAAATAATGGTAAGAATGATAAAGATCGCGAAGTGACATTGAGAAAATATGTCAATACTAGAAATAATTGAATCATCTGTTTATTGACTGGTTGTAACTGTCTCCCCTCTTGAGAGGGGGTAGGGGGTGTGTTAAAGCCAGTCAATAAAACAAGCCTTGTTACAGGTTTATTTGCCGTCTGCTTCAGCTGACGGATTAGTAAAGGGTTTATCTCATTGGACTTTAGTCCCATTTCTTACAAGTTCCTATCTAGGAGAAATGTGGCTGAAGCCAAAAGAGAGAAACAACTTGTAAACCGTCAGCTGAAGCAGACGGCAAATGAACCTTTAATAGCCAAGTGACTCTGATTATGGTGGTTGTATGGCGGGGATATGACACACCCCCTTCCCCCTCTCGAGAGGGGAGCCAGGTACAACCGGTCAATAATCGGATAGTTCATATTTGATAAATTTTGGATGAATCCCAATCCCCCAATTTATGGTGAAAAGTGGCAAAGCCGGACACGTTCCTTATCAGAATTCCGAAGTAAAATGGAACCTGATATCCGGGAAATCCTGCTGTGCCATGGTCAGCACATAACCGGAATCGGCCAGGTAGACGTCACGCCCTTCTTTGTCGAGCGCCATATACTGGGATTTACGTTTCTTGAAATTCTCTAAAGCAACAGGATTGTCACTCTCGATCCAGCAGGCTTTGTACAGGCTGATCGGTTCCCATTTACATTGTGCGCCGTATTCATGCAGCAAGCGGTACTGGATAACCTCAAACTGCAACTGCCCTACCGTACCGATAATCTTGCGGCCATTGAACTGGTTGGTGAAAAGCTGTGCCACACCTTCGTCCATCAACTGCTCGATACCTTTGTTCAATTGCTTGGCTTTCATCGGATCGGCATTTTCAATGTATTTGAACATTTCCGGAGAGAAGCTGGGCAATCCCTTGAAATGAAGTTCTTCACCGGAAGTCAGCGTATCACCGATCTTGAAATTCCCGGTATCCGGCAAACCGATAATATCGCCGGCAAAAGCCTCGTCCACCGTCTCCTTCTTCTGTGCCATAAAAGCAGTCGGGCTACTGAAACGCACTTGTTTGCCAAAGCGGACATGTTTATAAGGAGCGTTACGCTCGAAACGGCCGGAACAGATCTTCACGAAAGCAATACAACTGCGATGGTTCGGGTCCATATTGGCATGTATCTTAAAGATAAAGCCGGTAAAGCTATCCTCTTCCGGTTCAACCACACGTTCCACCGCCTGGATAGGACGGGGAGACGGAGCAATCTTGATAAAGCAATCCAGCAACTCCTTCACACCGAAGTTGTTCAGGCAGAGCCGAAAAAGACAGGGGCTATATCCCCTTTCAGATACGTATCCACATCGAACTCCGGATAAACGCCTTCGATCAACTCGATGTCCGCACGCAACTTTTCTGCCAGCGTATCGCCGATATGGTTTTCCAGCTCCGGGCTGTTGATGTCGTTGAACTCGATCTTTTCCGTCACATACTGTTTGCTCGGCGTATAGAGGTCGAGTTTCTGTTCATATATATTATATACCCCTTTGAAACGCTGTCCCATATCGATCGGCCAGCTCAGAGGGCGCACCTTTATCTGCAATTCTTCTTCTATCTCATCCAGAAGGTCGAAAGGATCTTTACCGTCACGGTCCATCTTGTTGACAAACACGATCACCGGTGTCTTGCGCATACGGCAGACTTCCATCAACTTACGGGTCTGGGCTTCCACACCTTTGGCAATGTCGATTACAATAATTACACTGTCTACGGCTGTTAACGTACGGAAAGTATCTTCGGCAAAGTCCTGGTGGCCCGGGGTATCGAGGATATTTACTTTATGGTCGTCATAGTCGAAAGCCATCACAGAGGTTGCAACGGAGATTCCACGTTGTTTTTCTATTTCCATCCAGTCGGAGGTCGCTGTCTTTTTGATCTTGTTGGACTTAACAGCTCCTGCCACATGGATCGCGCCACCGAACAACAGTAGTTTTTCCGTCAATGTGGTCTTACCGGCATCCGGGTGGCTGACAATAGCAAACGTTCTTCTTCTTTTAATCTCTTCTGAATACTGACTCATTTTTATATCGTTTATTTTATTTCAAACAGGGTTATGAACAGGGTTTTCAACATACTTATCAACATATCAACAGGGTTATCAACAACCTACAGTTTCTCCATGCAAACGCGGAGACTCTCTTCCCAATGCGGGATGACAATGCCGTATGTTTCTTTTATCTTCCTCTTATTCAACACGCTATAAGGAGGACGGACCGCCTTTGTCGGGTAATCTTTCGTTTCGATCGGACGGACGCGGCATTCTATTCCGGCCACCTCAAGGATTTTCACCGTAAAATCATACCAACTGCAAACACCTTCATTGGAAAAATGATAAATCCCCGGCACAAAGGCATCCCGCTCGCCAGAGTCAACCACCGTGAGAATGGCTGCAGCCAGGTCGCCTGCATAAGTCGGCGTCCCGATCTGGTCGAATACGAAACCGAGCTCATCCCGTTCTTTTCCCAGACGGAGCACGGTCTTCACGAAATTATTCCCGAACTCCGAATATAACCAGGCGGTACGGATAATCACCGCATCGGGACAAACTTCCTGTAAAATCTCTTCACCGGCCAATTTGGTCCGGCCGTAAGCCGAAACAGGACGAGTGGCATCGGTCTCCACATAAGGACGACAGTTTGTTCCACTAAATACATAATCGGTAGAGATGTGAATCATTTTAGCTCCCGCCTCATGTGCAGCTTTACCCAGTACACCGACAGCAAAAGTATTGATGCGGCGGCACAGGGCTTCGTCGTCTTCCGCCTTATCGACGGCTGTATAGGCGGCACAGTTCAATATATAGTTCACTCCGTTGTCCTTTATCATCGCCCGCACAGCAGCAGGATCGGTAATGTCCAACGTGTCGACATCTGTAAACAGGAAATTATATCCGGAATATTTGCCGGCAAACAAACGAATCGAATTACCCAGTTGCCCATTGGCACCGGTTACCAGAATTGTTTTCATGTCATTAATCTTCTAATTTCAATTCTCCGTTCATATCTTCACGATACTTTTCGGCAAGGAGGGCCAAAAAAGAACTGATCTGTTTGATCGCTTCCTGCGTTTCCGGACTGACGGTCTTTCCCTGCATACGGAGAAGCAGATAGCCATAGATTGCATTAAAACAGGTCTCCAGTTCAGGTAAGTCCTCTCCTCCGGATTTTGCGCGGAGTTGTACTATATAAGGGAGCGTTTTATAGTAGGCCGCCCCGTAAACCATTTCTTTCGTAGATTTAAGCAGCCGCAGATGCAGGTCGGTCAGGGCAATGATGACATTCTTGTTCAACTGGATATGTCCTTTTTCCTTGACACCTTCGCTACGCATCATCTCAATCAGTTCCTCATACCATCCGGCTATTTCTTCCTTCACTTCGTCCGGCTGGTCGTATTGGGCGATCACCGTACGGCGGATCGAATCGATGTCAAACTGGTTGGCACGTATCAGGTCTTCCACCTGCCACATGTATAACAAATACTCGGCTATATTTTCTTTTCTTTTTTGCTTCGCTACAATCATGGTTGCAAAGATACACTATATTCGGATATCGCCCGATAGAAATCAGCATCTTTAACACCTAACTGACGGCATGCCAGACGTGCAGCATTGAGGTTTGTCAGGAAATAACTGTCCGGGACATGTATCGGGAAATCCCCGTAACGGGTCTGGAGGAACGTCGCCCCGTCTTTCTCGATCACAGGATGTTCGCCGTAAGAGATAGCTGTAATATCCTCGCGCACTTCCTCTGCCAGTTGCTTCACAGCCGGGTCGCCTTCAAAATAGATCAGTTTGCCTTCACGCTCGATCAGGGTCGTGAAGTTCCTGAACGTATCATAATAAGCATCCGGAGTGGGATGGTCGGTATCCGGTGTCCATGACAGATTGGTCAATATCGCGATATGGGGACGGAAAAACTCCAGCTGGAAACGTTTCTCCAAAGCAGACGTAACATGTTCATCTCCTTCGATCAGGGCAATACGTGCTTCATAGCTCATATGTACACGGTTCGGCAACAAAGGAATCTCACTGGTCAGGGCATAGTCGAAGGCCAACTTCTGCCGCTGAAGGGCACGAATAATCATCGAGATAATTGTCTTCTTTCCGCGGCTTCCCGCAACAACTACCCGTGTCTTCTCTTTGGTCCGCTGAAATATAAATTCAGGTATAGAGAGAATTAATAACCCTAATTCCTTAGCTCTTATCAGTTCCGGATTATCCTGTTTGACAGTGGCACCCAGAACGACAAAATTATTATCCTTTGTTAATCTCTCCGGAAACCAACCGTTTCCATGGCAAGTACAACCGGCAGCATGCAGCTTTGCTATCACATCTTCTGTTATACCATTGCCGGAAACACTCACATCATATCCCTTCTCATGAATAGCCAAAGCCAGGTCAAGCACAAGAGGTTCGGTTACGGAGATTAAATGAACTTTTCGCATCACTTTGAATTTGTCGCAAATGTACACATTTTCATCAAGCATCAACGTATAAGGAATAGAAAAAACATGCTTATCTTTGACACAAAAAAAGTGAAATGGATATACAGATAATCGATACGGGCTACTTTTATGCAGATGGCGGCGCCATGTTCGGAGCGATTCCGAAAACTGCCTGGAGCCGGCGTTACCCCAGCAACGAAACAAACGGCTGCGTCCTGGCAATGAGGAGCCTGCTCATATCAACCGTTCCTGAAAAAGTGATCCTTATCGACAACGGAGCAGGCACGAAACATCTCCGGCAACTGAGCTATTATAATTTCTTCGACCTGGTCGATCTGGGGGAAGAATTACATAAGCGCGGCATCTCGCCCGGACAAGTGACGGACGTTGTCCTCACCCACCTGCATTTTGACCATTGCGGTTATTCAACCTTAAAAAATGAAGAGACGGGAGAAATCTATCCGGCCTTTCCCAACGCAACATACTGGGTCAGCCGCAGGCAATGGGAAAATTTCCTGCATCCGAACGCACTGGAAAAGGATTCTTACTTCATAGAAAACATGAAGGCGATAGCCGACAACGGGCAACTGCGCCTCATCGATGCCGACACGCAGCTTTGTCCGGACATCGACCTGCGCCTCTTCGACGGACATACGCCGGGACAGATCGTACCTTATATTCAAACCGGCGGACAGACTTTCGTCTTTGCCGGAGACGTGATTCCCCTGGCAGCCAGTGTTTCGCCGGAGTGGATTTCGGCTTACGATACTTTCCCGGTCACTTCTTATCAGGAAAAAGTCCGCATGCTGGAAGAAGCCGCCAGGGAAGGTCAAGTCCTTATTTACTGTCATGATGCTTATACCAGATGCAGTACGGTAAAGAAAGTCAACGACTTTTTCAAGAAAGATAAAACAATAGAAATATAGTAAGTTTACCGATTAGCATCCGGATTCATTTCAGAAATAAAATAAATCACTATCTTTGGAAACAATCTGTTACAGATCATAAGATATATGAAAAAGACATTATCATTTATAACTTTTAATAACGCATGAATAAACTAAGCAAACTAACGCTGTTATGTGCAGCTTTTGCCGGAATGATGGCATGTTCCGATGGTAAAGTCGCGAAAGGCGATTACGGCATCATCCCTCTTCCGCAGGAAGTTTCCATGGTCAATGGAAGCTCTTTTGTGTTAACGCCTTCTACTTCTATCATTTACCCGGAAGGGAATGACTTACTGAAACAGGCTGGCGAGTTCCTGGCTTCTTATATTAAGGAAGCAACCGGCTATGCCCCGAAAGTGGGGACGGCAAAAAGTTCCAAGCCGATCCATTTGTCGGTCGACAAAAGCATCTCCAACCCTGAAGGTTACCGGCTGACCGTTACTCCGGAAGGAATCGAGATTGCTGGCGCGAGCGAAGCCGGCGTATTCTACGGCGTACAGACTTTACGCAAATCGATTCCCGCAGTAGCCGAGGGGATGAACATCGAACTCCCGGCCGTAACGATCAACGACTATCCCCGTTTCGCTTATCGCGGAATGCATCTGGATGTGTCGCGCCACTTCTTCCCGACTGATTCTATTAAGAAATACATCGACATATTGGCATTGCACAATATGAACACTCTCCACTGGCATCTTTCCGACGACCAGGGATGGCGTATCGAGATCAAGAAATATCCGGAACTGACGACAATCGGTTCCCAACGCAAAGAAACAGTGATCGGACGTAACTCCGGTGAATATGACGGCAAGCCTTATGGCGGTTTCTATACTCAGAACGAAATCCGCGACGTCATTGCCTACGCCAAAGAACGCTTCGTCACAATCATCCCCGAGATCGACCTGCCCGGACACCAGCAGGCAGCATTGGCGGCTTATCCGGACCTGGGTTGTACAGGCGGCCCGTATGAAGTATGGACACAATGGGGCATTTCCGACGATGTGATCTGTGCCGGAAACGACAAGGCAATGCAGTTCCTGGAGGATGTGCTGTCAGAGGTAATCGACCTGTTCCCGTCCGAATATATCCATATCGGAGGCGATGAATGTCCGAAAGTACGCTGGAAAACTTGTCCGAAATGCCAGGCACGCATCAAAGCGGAAGGCATCAAGGGAGACCAGAAACACAGCGCCGAAGAATATCTGCAAAGCTACGTGATCTCACGCATGGAAAAATTTGTGGAAAGCAAAGGACGCCATATCATCGGCTGGGATGAAATCCTGGAAGGCGGACTGGCTCCGAATGCGACGGTAATGAGCTGGCGTGGTGTTGACGGCGGTATCGAGGCTGCCAAACAGCATCACAATGTGATCATGACACCGAATACCTACCTTTATTTCGACTATTACCAGTCTACCGACACAGAAAACGAACCGCTGGCTATCGGTGGTTACCTGCCGCTGGAACGGGTTTATTCACTGGAACCGACTACCGGTATTCCTGACGAATATAAGAAATATGTGATCGGTGTACAGGCAAACCTTTGGACAGAGTATATCCCGACATTCTCACAGGTTGAATACATGGTTATGCCGCGTATGGCAGCCCTTGCCGAAGTGCAGTGGACCGACCCGAGCAAGAAAGAATACCAGAGTTTCCTACCCCACCTGGTCCGTATGACAAAACTGTATGACCGCCTGGGTTACAACTATGCCAAGAATATCTTTGACATTCACGCAGAATTCACCACCGATACGGAGAACAGCGAAGTCGTCGTAACTCTCTCTACCCTGGGTGACGGTGATATCTACTACACACTCGACGGCAGCGAACCGACAAGCGCAAGCAATAAATATGAAGCTCCCGTAAAGATCAAGGAAAACGCAACCATAAAAGCCGTTGTCGTTCGTCCGACAGGCAACAGCCGCGTATTCTCTGAAAAAATCAATTTCAGCAAATCGACGGCAAAACCCGTTACTTTGCGTGTAGCTCCGAGTAAAGGATACGATTTCAAAGGTGGTCCTGAAATGACGGACGGCCTGACCGGTGATACAAATTACAAAACCGGCCGTTGGCTGGGCTTCCAGGGAAAAGACCTGGATGCGGCGATCGACCTGAAACAGCCGGTCGAAATCAGCAAGGTGGCTTTCAATACCAATGTGGTTAAAGGCGACTGGATCATGGGGCTGCCGGAGTTACCGTAAAGGTATCCGAAGACGGTAAGAACTTCAGGGAAGTGGTATCCAAAACAATCCCGTCCCTGAAACAAACCGATAAGGATGGCATCTATCCGCAGGAAATTACCTTCGATCCGGTAAAAGCCCGTTACGTGGAAGTGATCATCAAAAGTGACAAACTGCCGGCATGGCATGGCGGCGCAGGTAATCCGGCCTATCTGTTCGTAGACGAAATTATTATTCAATAGGGTAAAACATCAACATTAAAGCCGTCTAAAAGACTTACCTCTTTCCGACAGTAAGTCTTTCAGACGGCTTTTTTACTTCAAATTATACAGGCTTTATGCGAAAAGCAATCATCATGCTAAGCCTTTTCCTCTGCCATTTCACACTAGTATACGGTAATAATCAAGGCAAGCAGGAATACATCCTTGTTCTGAACTCCGTTAATTACGACGAAGTCTGGACGAACGGAGTCTATCAATCTATCTACAACACCTTTAATGGCTCGCAATATGCAATCCGCACAGAAGAACTGATGGTTCCTACCATCGCGAACGCGGATGAAGCCGAAGCCAAAAGAAACTCCTTACTGGAAAAATATCCCATACGCCCCAAAGTAGTTGTCTTTATAGGCGATCCCGGATGGATAGTATACCGTTCCTTATTCGACAGCGAATGGAAAGAGGTCCCTGTCTTAATCTGCTATTCACGCAAAACCATGCCAGGTTGCATCGAAAATCTTCTTTCCCGGAATATATCGGACAAAGAACTTGTCCCTGCCAGCCAGATGTTGAAAGGCTATAATATAACAACCTTATATCAACCTTTCTATATGAAAGAGACGATTGAACTCATGCAACGTATTCAACCGGAGATAAAAAATATTGCTTTCATATCCGATAATCGCTATATCAGCCTGTGTGCACAAAAAGAAGTGGAACAAGCAATGGCTGACTATTATCCGTCCCTGAAGTTAGATATTCTCACTACAACCCGGCTTTCAACCGAACAGTTGCTGGACACAATATCACGTTACAATAAAGAAACCGGAATATTGTATTACTCCTGGTTCTCTAAACAGGTTCAAGAAAATAATTACCTGAATGACAACATACAACGAATCGTTTACGGCTTTGCCCATAATCCGGTATTTACCGTTGCCGACCTACAAGCGGAAAACGGGAACTTTGCTGGAGGTCATTATATCTCGCTACCCGACTTTAGCGAGGAGGTTATTCATACTTTACAGCAAATAGTAGACGGCACTCCGGCTCGTGATATCCAGCCGCACAACGGAGGTGAACCACAAACCTACCTGAACTACCGGCATTTGAAACTACATAATACCGACAGCAATCTCTATCCTCGCAATGCGGTCTATTATCAGCGTCCTCCGAGTTTCTATGAACAGAACAAACTGGCTATTATCTGTATCATCGCACTTGCTTGTGCCATAGTCATAATCCTGGTGATGAGACTCCGGTTTTACTGGCAAGTACAACAGGAAATACGCGAACGCGAAAAAGCCGAAGAAGCCAACCGCCTTAAATCAGCCTTCCTGGCAAACATGAGCCATGAGATACGCACCCCGCTGAATGCGATCATCGGCTTCTCCACCCTGTTAGCCAATGAAGAAAATCTGGAAGAAAGGCAAGAATTCATCAAGATCATCGAGAACAACAATGAGTTATTGCTCCAACTGATCAACGACATACTGGACCTCTCCAAAATTGAGGCAGGAACCCTGGAGTTCATCTACTCGGACGTAGACGTGAATTCTTTACTGACGGAGATAGAACAAAGCAGCCGCATCCGTAACCGGCATCCGGAAATCCAAATCTCTTTCGAAGAACGTCTGCCACAATGCATCATCCATACGGAACGAAACCGCCTGACCCAGGTCATAAACAACCTGCTGACCAACTCTATGAAGTTTACAACCCTGGGAAGTATCCGCTTCGGTTATCGACAGGAAGGCAACAGGCTGCGTTTCTATGTAAAAGACACCGGATGCGGCATCCCTGCGGATAAGATAGATTCAGTCTTCGGACGTTTCGTCAAACTGAACAACTTCCAGCAAGGGACCGGCCTCGGCCTCTCCATCTGCAAAACCATCGTAGAAAAGCTCGGCGGAGAGATAGGTGTCGAGTCGAAAGAAGGGGTAGGGACTTTATTCTGGTTTACTATTAAGGTTGAATAAAGTTCTTCTTTCATTTCTTACAATACATTTCAGGATTTCAAAAGTATAGGTCTCCCTGTCAAAAAAATAAATACCTTTGCAGGAAACATCAAATTTTATTCGCCATGAAAAGAAACCTATTGCTTCTGGCAGCTATCTGTTCCTGCTATCATCTCTTCGCTGAGGAGGTCATAGTCAAGCAATTCAGATATGCCGGCCCGTATGAAGTGAAAAAGCCGTTCCTGAAAGACAGCCTCGACGTAAACAGTAAGAAATTCACCGAAAAAGAATTATTGAAAACAGCCGTTCCGTTTAGCAATGTACGTCAAAGTACACAATTGCTGGAAGCAAATGCCGACGGAGAAAGTACACTTCCGGCCGGCAACCAGTCTTCTTATATCGGACTGGCCTCTTTCTATCTGAACAGCGACCGGTATGTAAAAGGGACTTTGCAGGTTAAAGGCCCGGAAACATACGAGGTCTATGTAAATAACGAAAAACAAACAGCCCCCGACGGAAAGGTTTCCCTGTCACTGGAACCTCATCGTTACGAAATCGTTATCAAATATTTAGCCGAAAGCGATAAAGCCGGCACCCTGAAAGTTTCGTTCGATACGGAAAAAGAGGCTGTTATCACGGCTACCACCGATCCGGAAAAAAGATATACGATCAGCGACGTGTTCGACGGAACACGTTTCCGCTCCGTCAGCCTCTCCCCCAACGGAAAATATCTGCTTACCTCCTATCAGACTACTTATCCCGGCGGACAGACCGCATATTTTCAGCAGATTACCGATAAAACCAACGGACAGGTACTGATGGAAAGCAGTACGAACAATTTCAGCTGGATGCCCCAAAGCAACCGTCTTTATTATACCCGTAAAGGATTACAGGGAAAAGAACTGGTGACCGTCGATCCGGTGACAAAAGCCGAAACAATCCTCTCCCAGAATTTGCCCGATGGCTGGTTCAGCATCGCCCCGACAGAAGATTTCCTAATCTTCACGATCTCCGAGAAAGGGCCGGAAAAAGACAAAGACATGGAAGAAATACTCGTGCCCGACGACCGTCAGCCGGGATGGCGTAACCGTTCCTTCCTACACAAATATGACCTGGCAACGGGTGTTCTCGAACGCCTCACTTACGGCCACAATTCCACCTCGCTTAACGACATTTCGAAAGATGGCCGTTATCTGCTGTTCACCAGCAGCCGGCGCGAACTGACGAAGCGTCCGTTCAGCACAAAAATCCTTTACCGGATGGATTTGCAGAACAGGCAGGTTGATACACTCCTGGAAGATCCGTTCATCAACTATGCCAGTTTTTCACCGGACGGAAAGCAACTGGCTGTTTCCGGTTCGGGAGAAGCATTTAACAAGATTGGCTTGAATATTGCTCCGGGACAAACATCCAACCTGGCTGACGGACAGTTGTTCATCTACGACCTCTCCAATAAGCAGGCGACAGCCGTAAGCAAGGATTTTAATCCGTCTATCCAATCATTTACATGGAATACCGGAGATAAACAAATCTACCTGCAAGGAGAAGACAAAGACTGTGTCCGCCTGTATACGCTCAACCCAGCAAACGGAAAGATCAGTCCGGTTCCACTGAAAGAAGATATATTATCGGATTTCACAATTGCTGAAAATGCCCCCGAACTTGTTTATTTCGGCGAAAGTGCCTCCAACTCACAACGACTCTACTCCATGAATCTGAAAAAGAAAGAGAAAGAGTCTGTCTGCCTGAAAGACTTGTCCAAAGACATTCTGAAAGATATTACCCTGGGCGAAGTGCACGACTGGAATTTCCAGGCGGCTGCCGGAGATACAATCTACGGTCGTTACTATCTGCCGCCGCATTTCGACCCAAGCAAGAAATATCCGCTGATCGTTAATTATTACGGCGGGACAAGTCCGACGGAACGCTCACTCGAAAACCGTTATCCGTCGCATACCTATGCTGCACTGGGATATGTAGTTTATATCATACAACCCAGCGGTGCCACCGGTTTCGGACAGGAATTTTCCGCACGCCACGTCAATGCCTGGGGAAAACGTACGGGAGACGAGATCATCGAAGGAACAAAAAAGTTTTGTGAAGAACACAGTTTCGTGGATGCCAAAAAGATCGGCTGCATCGGCGCCTCTTACGGCGGCTTTATGACACAGTACCTGCAAACTAAAACCGATATCTTCGCCGCCGCCATCTCACATGCCGGTATCAGCGATATTACCAGTTATTGGGGAGAAGGTTACTGGGGATATTCTTACAGTGCACTGGCTACCGCCAACAGTTACCCCTGGAATGCACGGGATATCTATGTAGAACAAAGCCCCTTGTTCCATGCCGACAAGATCAACACGCCGATCCTGTTCCTGCACGGCTCCGTCGATACAAACGTACCTGTAGGAGAAAGTATCCAGATGTTCACCGCCCTGAAGTTACTTGGTAAGGAAACCGCTTTTATACAGGTAATGGGACAAAACCATCAGATACTGGATTATAAGAAACGGGCGGAATGGAATAAAACCATCTATGCCTGGTTCGCCAAATATCTGAAAGAGCAGCCGGAATGGTGGGAAGCTCTCTATCCGCCAAAAAGTCTGTAAAAGAATTGTACTGATGCAAATGCAATACCCGGATATAAACCGACATAGAAACGTTTCTGAATCGATTTATACCCGGGTATTATTTTTTATGCCTTCCGGAAAGTTCTGCGGCTTATAACATTCCCCGCATCCGGTCTTCGAAAGCTGTCAGGGCTGCTTTGGCCCCTTCACCCATCGAAATAATGATCTGTTTATAAGGGACAGTCGATACGTCGCCGGCCGCATAGATACCCGGAACGCTTGTACGACAATGACTATCGATCACGATTTCACCCTGACGGTTCGTGTCTACCACCTCACGGAACGGACCACTGTTGGCTGCCAGGCCGATCTGGACAAAGATGCCATCCAGTTCGATGTTGCGAACGTCCTCTGTCTTACGGTCCTTTATACGGATACCGGTCACTTTTTCACCGTTACCTAATACTTCCATCGTCTGGGAATGCATAAAGATCTCCACGTTCGGAAGACTTCTAGCCTTATCCTGCAAGACCTGATCCGCTTTCAACTCATCTGCAAATTCGAGAAGCGTCACTTTTGAACAGATACCTGCCAGATCGATAGCCGCTTCAACGCCTGAATTTCCGCCGCCAACAACAGCCACATGCTTGCCTTTATAGAACGGACCGTCGCAATGCGGACAGAAAGCGACACCGCGTCCGATATATTCGGACTCTCCGGGGACATTTAGTCTGCGCCAGCTGGCTCCGGTTGCTACGATAACGGCCGGGGCTATCAGTTTTTCGCCGGTAGAAGTTGTCAAGAGCTTTTCGCGTCCTTCCACTTCCACCTTCTCGATGCGGCGGTGTTCAAGGATATCGATCGGATAATCTTTCATATGCGACATCAGGTCGAGAGCCAGTTGCTGCCCCGTCGTCTGCGAAACAGAGATCATATTCTCGATACCGACAGTTTCCTTCACCTGTCCGCCGATACGGTCGGCCACAACAGCCACCGCCAAACCTTTACGGGCAGTATAGATAGCTGCCGCACTTCCGGCAGGACCTCCGCCGACGATGATAACATCGTAGTTCTTTTCTACCACCGGCAGATCTTCCTCTTTCACGCCATACTGCGCTTCGAGTTTGCCAAGCAGTTCGCCAAAGTCTCCACGACCTACATGGATCAGTTTACCGTCGGCAAATACGGAAGGTACTCCCTGCACTTTCATGGCAGCAACCTCTTCCTGGTTGATCGCACCGTCCACCATTTCGTGGGAGATTTCCGGGTTCAGCGTAGCCATGACATTCAAAGCCTGTACAACGTCAGGACAGTTGGTACAGGTCAGAGAGACGTATGTAGTCAGTTTGACCGGGCCGTTCAGAGCCTTCACACGGTTACAAATACTTTCGTCGGGAATATTTTTGCCTTTGCCGTCGCTGTTCAGGATAGCCAGCAGCAACGAAGTAAATTCGTGTCCATTGGGAACGCCCCGGAATTTAATACCGGTCTTTTCCCCGTTTTTCAGCAGAGAGAACTCCAGGCCTTCACCGTCTGCCACCTGTACGGTGATCTTATCGGAACAGGAAGCCACATCGTTCAGCAATTCCAATAATTCCTTCCTGCTTTCATGTTCAGGAGAAACTTGTATATCAAATATATATTCGTTCGTCAATCCGCTAAAGATACCGGATAACTGATTTCTCATTGATGAATCTAACATAGTTGAATCCTTTATTTTAATTATAAATAGCTTTTCCATTGTCAAAAGACTTAGCTATTACAGGTTCATTTGCCGTCTGCTTTAGCTGACGGACTTAATAATGGAATATATCTTTGGACTTTAGTCCCATTTTCTTATGTTTCAGGATATAAAAAAATGTGGCTAAAGCCAAAAGAGAGACAGCCTGTAATCCGTCAGCTAAAGCAGACGGCAAATGAACCTGTAATAATCAAGCCTTCCTACTTATAGAATGGCTTAAATCTTGCTAAACAAAAAAAGGCCGACAATGTGTTGCCGGCCCTCCTGTTTTACTATTAGATCTTACCGACCAGATCAATGCTCGGTTTCAATGTCTCGCCACCTTTTTTCCATTTGGCGGGACAAACTTCGCTCGGATGTTCGGCGATGAACTGAGCAGCTTCTACTTTACGAAGCAGTTCGTCGGCGTTACGGCCGATACCGTTATCATTGATTTCTGCCAGCTTAATCTTTCCTTCCGGATTTACCAGGAATGTACCGCGGTAAGCCATACCGTCTTCTTCGATCATTACACCGAATGCACGGCTCAATACGCCTGTAGGGTCTGCCAACATCGGGTATTTGATCTTACGAATCGTTTCAGAAGCATCGTGCCATGCTTTGTGTACGAAGTGTGAATCTGTACTTACAGAGTAAACTTCTACACCCATTGCCTGGAACTGGTCATATTTGTCAGCCATATCTACCAACTCGGTCGGACAAACAAATGTAAAGTCAGCCGGGTAGAAAAAGAAAATCGCCCATTTGCCTTTGATGTCGTCGCTGCTTACAGTTTTGAAACTACCGTTGTGGTATGCCTGAACTTTAAACTCGGGTGCTTGTGAATTGATAATAGGTTCCATAGAATTTTTATTTTAATCGTTATTACTATTTTGTTTTTGTTACTGGTGCAAAGATAAGTTGCCGATTCGAGGTAAGAACAAAAAATCCAATCGAAAGGTTTTATACAGTCATAGACAAAATCTTTGAGTATCAGTAAATCAGGTTTATAATATACTTGTTTTAGTCTGAGCAACAGCGCCCATCACACTTGAATCCCGACGTTTCAAATTCGAGTGTAGCATGCTGGATTCCCACATGCTGAAGGTCGTGTTTTATCTCCTGTTTGATACGTTCCATTTCTGAAATATCCGCAACGGAAACATGGGCGGTAAGTGCTGTTTCGGTCGTACTGATCGCCCAGATATGGAGATGATGGACGCCTTCAACGCCTTCAACCGAATGTATCGTCTTTTCCACCTTATCGATGTCCGTTCCCGCCGGTACACCGTCCAGAGAGAGACGGATACTGTCGCGCAGCAGTCCCCAGGTAGAAACAATGATAACGATCGCAATCAACAATCCGATAATCGGGTCGATGATATACCATCCGGTATGGGCAATAACAATTCCGGAGACAACCACGCCGACCGATACCAGTGCATCGGCTGCCATATGCAAGTAAGCACCTTTTACATTCAGGTCTTTATCCTTATCCTTCATGAAAAGCCATGCCGTAAGTGCATTTATAACGACTCCGATACCTGCCACCCAAGCGATCGCATCACCCTCGACCGGACGCGGATGCAGCAGTTTTCCTATACTTTCAGCAATAATAATACCGACGGCCACCAAGAGGATGACCGCATTCAGAAGAGATACGAGTACAGTGCTTTTCTTATATCCATAGGTATAGCTGCAAGTCGGGTGCACCTTAGCCAGCCGGAAAGCCAGCATAGCCAGTACCAGGCTGGCTACATCTCCCAGGTTATGCCCTGCGTCCGACAAAAGTCCTAATGAATTATACCAGAAGCCAGCCGTAAATTCAGCTACGACAAAAGCCAGGTTCAGGGAGATACCTATAATGAAAGCCTTGTTCAAAGAGGTTATTTCGTGGTGGTGATGATCGTGATAATGTTGTTCCATAATTTATTCCTGTTTTTATTTGAGTAACAATATAGAACAAAACTAAGTTTTTTACAGCAATAAAAAGTTACCTTTGGCCACAAACAGACTAAAAGAAAAAGAATATGAAAAGAACGAATTTTATTATACTCTCGACTGTGACATTACTGTCAGGTATCATATGTCTTCCTTCCTGTATTACTGAAAAGCCAATATCCAAAGTGGCTCCTGATAATAATCCCAGTTACAAGGTTGAATATTTATTCGAGCATGACGGTTGTAAAGTATATCGTTTCAAGGATGAAGGTCATTATGTCTATTTCACCAACTGTCAAGGAGATGTCAGCAGTGTCGAAAGCGATAGTGTACGCATTGTTAACAAAGTTCGCAGACAGCCGGTAAAGATCATTCGGGAGCCGTCAGAATAAGGTTACACCGTGATACCGTGCTTCTTAAATATTTCTTTGGCATTTGCCAGGCGTTCGGCCGATAAAGGTTCTACCTCTTTCAGTTTGTAGTCGAGACCTTGTGCCTCGTATTTATAAGCACCCATCGTGTGATAAGGCAAAAGTTCCGCCTTCTGTACAACCGTATAATGGCTGATGTATTCGGCCAGTTTATCCAAGGTTTCGTCATTATCCGTCAGTCCGGGCACAATGACATGGCGTATCCAAACCGGGACACCGCGTTTTTCCAGTTCGTCCAGGAAACGTAACGTATTATCCAGTTTCACGGCCGTTAGACGTGGATGCAGTTCAGGATCGATGGTTTTTATATCCAATAAGACCAGGTCGGCATATTCCAGAACCGCCAGGGCTTTCGGTGTGCAGATATAGCCGGATGTATCGAGCGCCGTATGAATACCGGCTTCCCGGCAAAGACAGAAAAACTCCCTGAGAAATTCAGCTTGCAATAAGGGTTCTCCCCCGGTAACAGTCACGCCTCCCTTGGCGATAAAGTTCTTATATCGTAAAACCTCAGCCAATAATTCTTCAGGCGTCATCTGATATTTGGCAAGCCCTTTGCTATCCCAGGTATCCGGATTGTGGCAATACAGGCAACGGAGCGGACACCCCTGCATAAAAACAACAAAACGAATTCCGGGACCATCAACGGTCCCGAAACTCTCTAGTGAATGTATGTTTCCTTTAATTTCCAACTTTCAATTACAAAGAATGATTGATTGTTCTTGAAATCACATCCAGCTGCTGTTCGCGTGTCAGTTTCACAAAGTTTACTGCATAACCCGATACACGGATTGTCAACTGCGGATAGTTTTCCGGATGCTCCATAGCATCAAGCAACAGCTCCTTGTCGAATACGTTCACATTCAGATGCTGTCCGCCGTCAGGAGTAAAGTAACCATCTAACAGGCCGACCATATTAGCGATCTGGATATCACGTTCTTTTCCTAACGTTGCAGGAGAAACAGCGAATGTATAAGAAATACCGTCGTGTGCATGCTGGAACGGCAGCTTAGCGACAGAAGCTAGTGCAGCGATAGCTCCTTTGGTATCACGTCCGTTCATCGGATTGGCACCCGGAGCAAACGGCGTACCGCCTTCGCGACCGTCAGGAGTTGCACCTGTTTTCTTTCCGTATACGACATTAGACGTAATAGTCAGGATAGACTGTGTCGGAGTTGCATTACGGTATGTCTGGTGCTGGCGCAGATACTCCATGAACTTTTCAGTGATGTCGACAGCAATACTATCTGTACGATCGTCATTGTTACCGAAAGGAACATAATCGCCTTCACGTTCGAAACCGACAGCCAGGCCACGTTCGTCGCGGATCACTTTTACTTTCGTATCACGGATAGCAGCCAATGAGTCGGCAACGATAGAAAGGCCGGCAATACCTGTTGCGCGGATACGTTCTACCGAACCGTCATGCAAAGCCATCTCAAATGCTTCATACGCATATTTATCGTGCATGTAATGGATGATCTTCAGTGCGTTCACATAGACTTTAGCCAGCCAACGCATCATCTGTTCGTATTTCTCCATCACTTCGTTGTAATCCAGGTATTCGCTGGTGATCGGTTCAAACTTCGGAGCCACCTGTACACCTGATCTTTCGTCGCGGCCGCCGTTGATGGCATACAGCAAACATTTAGCCAGGTTGGCACGTGCACCGAAATACTGCATCTGTTTACCGATCTTCATCGGAGACACACAGCAGGCAATACCATAATCATCTCCATAATCCGGACGCATCAGGTCGTCGTTCTCATACTGGATAGCGGAAGTATCGATAGAAACCTTCGCACAAAAACGTTTCCAGTTTTCAGGAGCGTTGTTGAACCACAGTACCGTTAAGTTGGGTTCCGGTGCCGGGCCAAGGTTATATAATGTATGCAGATAACGGTAAGACGTCTTCGTCACCAATGAACGGCCGTCGACACCCTGTCCGCCCAAAGACTCGGTTACCCAAACAGGGTCACCGGAGAACAGGTCGTTATATTCCGGAGTACGAAGGAAACGGACGATACGCAGTTTGATAATAAACTGGTCGATCAGCTCCTGAGCTTCTTCTTCCGTCAGCTTGCCTTCACGGATATCTTTTTCAATATAAATATCGAGGAAAGTAGAAGTACGTCCCAATGACATAGCAGCCCCATCCTGGTCTTTCACCGCAGCCAGATAACCCAGATAGACAAACTGAACCGCTTCGCGTGCATCCTTTGCAGGCTTAGTCACATCGAAACCATAACCGGCACACATCTTTTCGAAAGCCTTCAGCGCCTTGATTTGTTCGGATATTTCCTCACGGCTCTGGATGATCTCTTCGGTCAGTTCCTGTATATCGAGTCTTTTCAGATAATGTTTCTTTTCAGCGATCAGGATTTCCGTACCGTAAAGTGCTACGCGGCGGTAGTCACCGATAATACGTCCGCGTCCGTAAGCATCCGGCAGGCCGGTGATGATAGCGGAACGGCGTGCTGCAAGCATTTCATCTGTATAAGCGGAGAATACGCCTTCGTTATGCGTCTTTCTGTATTTCGTGAAGATTTCTTTTGTCATCGGGTCCAGTTTGTAGCCATATGCTTCCAGACTGTTTTCCACCATGCGGATACCACCCTTCGGAAAAATGCCACGTTTAAGAGGAGCATCGGTTTGCAGGCCGACAATTACTTCGTTTTCTTTGTCAATATAACCTGGTCCGTAAGTATCTATACCTTGAGGATATTTTGTTTCAGCGTCGTAAACACCCTTCTCCCTTTCAACCTTAAACATTTCGGTCAATTTATCCCAAACTTTCTTCGTCTTGTCTGAGGAGTCTTTCAAGAAAGAGTCGTCCCCTTCGTAAGGTTTGTAGTTGTTCTGGATAAAATCCCTTACATTAATCTCTCTTTTCCAAATTTCGCCTTTGAACTGCGCCCAGTTCTCGTTTTCAAACTTCATACCTTATTTTGTTTTCTTCGGTTTTAATTTCGATGCAAAGGTACGTTATTTATATGGCATGCGAAACAATCAACAAATACATCATGTATTCCCAACGGCCAAAATCCCTACAAATAGTTACTAAAACGGTAGATATAGTGCCGCGTATCGCCTGATATAGGTATCAAACAGGAAGGATTATAAATAATATCAAAAAAATAAAAAGAAGGCATGATCAATAATACAACTATCGGTTTTTTCTTGGTGGCATAGATATTCGATTACGTCACGTCGAGAATATGTCTAAGTAAGAATTGAATTTGCCCAATTAGGTATTACATCAACGTATTGTTTCTCCAGTTTACCTTCGGTTAATCTGAATAGTAATTGAGCTTCATTGAAATCCTTTGAATTATCATAAACATAAGTACGATCTACAAATTTAGATGCAATAACACAATTCATAATCGATTTCTGATATCTGGATATAATCTTTGTAATTGGAACATCATGACCTCCGGCCAGAATTCTTCCCGCAATACGAGACGCATTAATGACAGGTGAACTTGTACAGACAAAAAATAGCCGGATAAAAAAACCAGCCTCTTTTGCACGCAAGATATAGTCTAACTTGTCATAAACAGATAACACAGTCTCAAAAATCAAACTTTTCCGTTCTTTCAGACATTGTTCCCTTAGTTCCTCCGAGTATTTAGCTGCTTTCATTACAGCTTCAGATGAATTCCAGTCTCCAAACTTTTCCTGTGCTATATTATCAGGATTAATATATATGCTATCTTCCATCCAGTCATGTTTAATAATTTTCGACGTGATAGAAGTTTTACCGGATCCATTAGGCCCCGCTATAATTATTAATACCGGTTTATGCATTATTCAAGTTGATATTACGAGTAGCAAATTTTATTTTCTGTTCACGAATATACTCCTGCATTTTATGAAAAAATTCTGAATTAGCTTTGTCTGCTTTCTGTTTAGCCTCTTCAGCAACTTCTTTCATCAGCTGAGACAACTGTTCATCCGATGGTTCCGTTGTTATGTCGGTCAGGCTATATTTCATATCAACCTGTTGCTTTTCTGATGTCATAGTTTATATCTATTAAAACGTTTATACAAAGATACTAATCCATCTGAAATGTCTGATACATTTATTATTAATTAATGCAAGGCAGTAATATCTTTCTTTTCCCGCCGTCCGTAAATAAAAAAGGAACCATCCTTCACAGGAGAGTCCCTTTTTTATGTCGGAAACAACCAATAAAAAATTTCCGACACACGTTTAATCATCTTATATGCTTACATAATTAGCAAAAGGTTTTGATATAGCGATTATACTAATAGTGTTACTTTTTTTCTATGTTGCAAAGATAGAGCCGTCAAGGGGAGTACACAATACCTATTATATAGTATAAAAAGAGCTTCCTACTACCTATTCTGTGTTATAATCGGGAAAATTGATCATTGGAATAAACAATATTTGCGAAAATTGCTTTCTTTGATAAACAAAAAAGAGCCATTCTTCACAGGATGGCTCAGTTTTATATATGAAAGGGACAACCAATAAAAAAACTCCCTTCCATGGGTATTTACCTTAAATAATAGGTGTACATAAAAATCAACAAATCGGATTTTGGTCAGGACGATTTATACTAATAGTAAAACTTAATTGATACGGCAAAGGTAAACCCCCGGAAAGGCATTGGCAATACCTATATATATGTAAAACGAGCTCATTTCTAACCATAAATAGGGATTACAGGGTAAAATATTACCTATATAATTATTCAACCTTCAGATTTTCCCCCGCAACATATACCACAGACCTGCCACCCCACGACGGCGAAGAACACCCTGGCTAATAAAATCGTTCAGTTCCTTCATTGCTTCATAAGGTGTCAATCCGGTCAGCCGGATATATTCCTTTCGAGTGATACAGATATCTATTTTAAGAAAAGACACCAGCCTTTTCTTTCTCTCTTCCACGGTAGAGGTAATTTTTTTCTGTTTTCGTGTAAGGGAATGCACGCGTTCGAACTTCATCGCATGTTTGATTCTTTTACGGAACTTGCTGCTGACTCTCAGATGCACATTTTGAAAGGTAACTGATTCCGCTCTGATTTTATCATTCTCGTCATCCGTCTCCTGAAGGCATTTCAATGAAGTGCTAAAGAATCCGAGGTCCCCCATTTCCACGGTGTACCCATCGGCAAGCAGATCACAAAGGTCATCGATAATGGCAGTAAGTGCCCCGGCAATCTGATTCTTCGGCAGAAGTTGGAAGGCAGCCACATGTTTAATAAACTCTTCCTGCGTATAGGTTTTTATCGGACAGACACGGGCATGCAGCGATTTCTTGCCATCTTTCCCTTTGGGAGAAGGCGTTTCATACAGGTCATAGTATGCACTCATAGTATTAATTATTAGTCATTTGAATATTGTTTGTTTCTTTTTGACGAATCAATATGCTTCCTCAAAAATCTAATTCTTCGTCTTGAAAATTTATTCATTCGACAGATATTCTTTATTCGTTTGACAATTGTTGAATAATTATTCGATATCTGTTAAATACATAAAGAACAATTATTGAATAAATAAATATTACAGACAAAGATATAAATATAATCAAAGGATAAAGATTCCCGGAGTGGTTTTATTTTCCGCGAACAAGAATCAGATAAAATACAATCTATATAACCGGAAGTAATGCCAGGTCAGTAAAGCAAATACCTACAACTAGGTAAGTTCAACCACTTTTTACCTACTATATGCGATTGCGTAGGCTTCCTACACAAGCTAATTTTGCCAAAAATTTTAAAAAGGCATGAAAAGATTAGTGAATTTCCTTACGTTAGCGATATGTGTTTGCTGCCCGGTTTTAGCTCAAGAAAGCGATATGAACTCTACCGTTAAAGCAAAAGAGGTCTACGATGATTATCAAAAGTTTCGTTTCGGAGGTTATGGGGAGATGGCTGCCAGTTACTTAGATTACGATTGGAATTGGACAACAGCCAACGGAACAGCAAAAAGAAACAGAGGAGAAATATCCATACCTCGTTTTATTTTAGCGTTTGACTACAAGTTTTCCCCAAAATGGGTGTTAAGTTCCGAAATCGAATTTGAATATGGAGGAACCGGAGCTGCCCGGGAAATCGAATGGAAAGAAGAAAATGGTGAATATGAAACCGAAATTGAAAAGGGCGGTGAAGTAGCTCTCGAACAATTTCATATTTCTTATTTAATGAATAAACATTTAAATTTCCGCTTCGGTCACATGATCGTTCCTGTCGGATTAACGAATGCGCATCATGAACCATTGAATTTCTTCGGGGTATATCGTCCGGAGGGTGAAACGACCATCCTGCCTTCCACCTGGCATGAAACAGGCGTTGCGCTGTTTGGTGACTTAGGTAATTTCGACTATGAATTACAATTGGTTTCCGGTCTTGACCCGCAGGCTTTCCGCACAGAAAACTGGGCAGGAAAAGCGACTCAGGGCGCTTTCGAAATCAGCAATTTCACAAGCCCGGCATTTGTAGCACGCGTCAACTATAATGGAGTAAAGGCATTCCAGGGACTACGCGTCGGAGCCTCTTTCTATTACGACCAAATGGCTAAAAACGGAACCAAACCCACAAGAAACAGTAAGTATAAATTCCCGGTTACGATATTTTCGGCAGATGCTCAATACAAAAGCGTGAATAACAATTTAATTGCTCGTGCCAACATCATATATGGCAATCTGGAGGACAGTGATGCATTGACCAGCATAAACAATGGTTCTTCCAATGCTTCCGGTTACCCCAAATCAACCGTAGCCAAAAATGCCATAAGCTATGGAGGTGAAGTTGGCTATAACATTGGTTCTTTCTGTGGAAAAAAAGCACCTAAGATTTATCCGTTTGTACGTTACGAATTTTACAGTCCCATGTACAAAATGGAAAAAGGAGGTAATGTCAAAGTTGCAGACAAACGTCTGGAAAAGAGCCTCATAACGGCAGGTTTAAATTATTATGCACTCCCCAATCTGGTTATAAAAGCAGACTATACCCACAAAATTGTAGGTGGAGGCGATTACAACAGCCAAAACATGGCATCTATAGGCATTGCTTATATAGGCTGGTTCATAAAAAAATAAAAAGAGAAAGTATAAATTTATAATAGAATTTGAAAGATGAAAAAGAGTACATTATTTCCCCTCTTATTAATGGGAGTTTCATTGAGTTTCTTTTCTTGCGGTGACGACGATCCCGACAACAATGTTCAGGGATGGACTTTTGACCTCTTGCCTAATGACACAGGTACAAAACCGACAGAAGCACAAATGAGTGCGACTGTTACGCAATACGTAGATCATGTTGTATTACCGACCTATAAGGATTTATTAGACAAAATGACTGCTTATACTGCTGCCGTAGACAAATTCGTAGCATCTAATAGTCAAAATGACCTCTCCGATGCATGTTCCGCCTGGCGTGCTGCCCGTGTGCCTTGGGAACAATCGGAAGCTTTTCTTTTCGGTGTCGCAGATAAAGGTTTGTATGATCCAAGCTTGGATAGCTGGCCATTGGATAAAAATGGGATTGATAAAATTATAGAGTCCGGAGATTTTAGTAATGTAGATGGTGATGTTGATGACGACGAAGACGCACCTGCCGATGCTCCTCAAAACCTTCGTGGCTTCCACACAGCAGAAAGAATGTTGTTCGATAACGGTGATCCCCGTCAAATATCGAAATCACCTTTCAGTGACAATGAAAAGAAATATCTTCAAATTGTATCTAAACACATGCTGAAAGATGTTACAGCATTATATAATGGATGGGACAAAGGTTTAGGAGATATCAACGTACCAACTTCTTACGGGGATGCGATGAAAAAACATGACGGTTCGGCTTATACAGGGTTAAGTACTGTTTACCAGGCCATTGAAACAATATTAAACGGGGATAACGGTATGGCTGGTATTTCCAACGAGGTAGGAACTCAAAAGATCCAGGACCCTGTTGATAAATGGAATGGCAGTAACAAAGATGCATCAGACCCGAACAACCCGGGAGTATTAGCCGTAGAATCATGGTATAGCTGGAATTCTATCGATGACTATGCAAACAATATTGTCAGCATCAAAAACTCATACTTCGGAGGCCGTGACCTGGATAAAGAGAATGCAAGTGCCAATAGTCTGCATGCACTGGTCAAGGTTATAAACCCGACATTGGATAGCTTGATGGTTGTACAGATCGACAAAACAATTGAAGCGATAGAAGACATGCCACGTCCATTCCGTAACAATCTGGGAGCTGAAACAGAAATCAAGGCTGCGACGGATGCATGCAAGGAATTGACAAACGGATTAGGAAAAATCCGTGCCAAGCTTTCTGCCGAATAACACAAACATAATATAAGTATCGGGAAGGAACCTTATAACAAAAAGGTTCCTCCCCTCTTTTGCATTTAAGCTATATATCAATAACCAATAAAATGAAACAGAGATTACTCATATATTTCTCTATTATCGGATGTTTGCTTTGCAGTTGTGAAACGGAAGATATCGAGAACTGGCTAGTCAAAAAGCCGAATGGCCAGGTAGCATCCCCCGAAGAACTCTCTGCCGGTATCTCTACTATTTTTTCCAATGCGCCGGACGCCTATGACTCTCAGGCAGAGTGGGTGACAGGAGAACTGGAAAAACGTTTTAACAGCGGCGACGGACTATATGACGACGCACGTGGCGTAGAAAATGTATCCGGAGGTGGCTTAGGTCCGCTATATGCCGGATATTCCTGTGGAAGCTGCCACAAAAGTACCGGTAGAACACGTCCTGCCATAGCAGATGGCGGGTCAGGAGCCGGTTTTTCTTCGATGCTGATTTACATCTCCCGCAAAAGCGGAGGTTACTTCCCTGACTACGGGCGTGTCTTGCACGACCAGGCCATTTATGGTACAAAGCCGGAAGGACGTCTTAAGATAACAACATCGGCACAAAAATACAAATTTCCTGACGGTGAAGAATACGAATTGATGACGCCTCACTATCAGGTCACAGAGTGGTACGCCGACAGTATCCCGATGTCGGATATACGCATATCTGTCCGCCAACCCCTACGCCATGTTGGAATGGGACAAATGATGGCACTCGATCTGGATTTACTGAAACAAATTGCAGCAAAAAGTAATTATCCGGAATATGGTATTAGCGGACGACTCAATTATGTAACGGAAAAAGGGAAAAAACAGATCGGTCTTTCCGGAAACAAGGCGAACCATCAGGATCTGACTGTTGAACTCGGTTTTTCTTCCGATCTGGGTGTAACGAACGACCGTTTCCCGCATGAAGTAGGCGAAGGACAAAGCAATATGATGGGATTTGCCATGTCGGGCGTACAGGTTTCGACCGAGGATATGGAAGATGTAGACTTGTATTTGCAAACTTTAGGTGTACCGGCACGTCGCAACATTAACGACGCTACTGTAAAAAAAGGAGAGCAACTATTCTATCAGGCTAAATGCCACCTTTGCCATGTAACCACCCTAAAGACACGGCCACGAGGAACCGTCTTGCTCAACAATACAGAACTACCTCAACTCGGCAATCAAATCATTCACCCCTATTCGGACTATTTGCTTCACGATATGGGAGTGGAACTGGGTGACGATTATCCAAGCGGAATAGCAAACGGCAACGAATGGCGTACGACACCGTTATGGGGACTGGGATTACAGGAAGTGGTCAACGGTCATAGCTATTTTCTGCACGACGGACGGGCACGCAACCTGACGGAAGCCATCATGTGGCATGGCGGCGAAGGAGCCGCATCCCGCACATTATTCGCCCGTATGAGTAAAGATGACCGTGAAGCTCTTATTAAATTTCTTCAAAGTTTATAAACAAGTCAAACAAATTGAAATGAAAAAATTATATATCGCATTGACAGCAGCATTATTATCTGCAACAATTCAGATACAAGCACAAGATACTACTAAAAAAGAATTTGACGACAAATACGTAGAAAACGATGTGGTCTCTTTGGCAGGTAAGAAAGGGTTCTCTTTTTCCACGAAAGCAGGTGATTTCCTGTTCAAGCCTTATGCCCTTGTACAGGCTAGTACAACCTATAACCGGTATGACGACCAGGGACTGGAAAGCCATTATGCTAAAAATGTGGCGAATTCTGGTTTTGCCATACCTAATGCCATCCTCGGTTTCACAGGGAAGGCATTCAACAAAGTTACTTTCAACTTATCATTGAATCCAGCTAAAAGCGGTGGTGCATTATTGCAGCAGGCATGGTTCGACATTGCTATAAAAGAATCTTTCCGTATCCGCGCCGGTAAATTCAAAACACCATTTATGCACGCTTATCTAAGCACATTGGGAGAAACGTTGTTTCCCGTATTACCTTATTCGGCCACTCAATCCATCTTACTTCCTTATGACCTCAATTATGTGATACCGAGCATGTCGACCGGTTTTGACCTGGGTGTCATGGTACATGGATTAGTTAATCAAAAATGGGAATATCAGGTAGGTATATTCAATGGCACCGGCATCGATGTCAATACAGCGACAAAGACAAACTGCGATGATCATGAATGGTTACCATCCCTACTCTACTCCGGCCGTCTTGCCTTTATGCCGAAAGGAGAGATGCCGAACTCCCAAGGTTCACCGGAAAATCTGAATGATGATAAAATGTCTATCGCAGTTTCTGCCTCTTACAACGCTGAAGCCGAATTTCTTTCCGCCAGCGATGCCCGTGTAGGACTGGAATTTACCTGGATCAAAAACCGCTGGTATTTTGCTGCGGAAGGTTACTTCATGAATATGCATTTTACTAAAATCATGCAGAAACCTGATAAAAATTTCTGGGGAGCTTATGCACAGGCCGGTTACTTTATTACACCAAAACTACAGGGGGCATTGAGATATGACATATTCGACCGCAATGCTACAGATGACGGTGGTTTGTTAAATATGCCGGCAGTAGGAATGAACTATTACTTTTTCAACAATAACCTGAAATTGCAGGTCATGTACCAGTATATGGGACGTACCGGACACGCCACCCAAGGTGACCGCGACGAAGACGGTATCGGTATCGCACGCCATTCGGCAACAGCAATGTTACAGTTTACGTTCTAATAAACTTATGTATTATGAAGAATAAATATACAGGGCTCGTTTGCTCCTTTCTTCTAATGCTTTGCGGATGCGATGAAGGAACAATTTATCCGGACGAAACGATCGACTCGGGACGAACCGCTTCCGTAACAGTAACCCTCAAGGGTATTGATGCCTGGCCGAAAGAGAACTACTTATCTCTTGCAGCCTTTGGAACAGACACGCAAATACCCTTATTGACAAAACGCATCTCCAAACCGACAATCGACGGGAGAGAACGGACAGTCAAACTGAACAACCTGAGTCCTGATACAAAAAGCATAAATATTGCCATTATCAGCAATGGGAAGAAAGTGATCTATTCATACTGTAACCAGCCAGTTGAAAACAACGGAGAGAATATTGAAATTAATTTTGGAGAGTTAGAATTGGCAAGCTTCAAACGTATCCAGTCTCAAGTCTTTAAAACAAACTGTCTTTCCTGTCACGGAGAAAGTAGTTCGGGATTAGCCGGAAACCTCGATTTAAGGGAAAATATAGCTTATAAATCATTAGTCAACGTTAAAGCTCCTGTATCGGAAGAAGGAATGAACTATGTAACGCCCGGTGATCCTCATAATAGTTTTATACTCGAGATACTGGAAGAAAATCCTATCCATAAAGATATGTTCAACAGTACAGGTAAGCAAGAAATTCTTGCGCTTATAAAAACATGGATACAAGAAGGAGCTCCAAACAATTAATGAGGAATAACAAAACAGACAATGACATTCACAACAAAAACATACGAACAAAACACCATATACGCTCAAATTTGTTCTTTTGAAGGCAAGGGAGGGGTAACGGAATATCATATTATGTTTTCCGTTACCGACCCTTCACTTTCTTTCGGGGAACAGTTGGATTCTTTGCAAAGAGCATACGGCGCAGTGACTAAAAAAGAGGCTGGTAATGCCGTAGCCGTTTTCCGTCGCTACTTTCTGAGCGATGCGGCCAACCAGGCGGATATATTGATGGAACGGGAATGTGAAAACCCGTTCTGCGCCTTATCCATCGTGCAACAGGCACCCCTCAACGGCACAAAAATAGCCTTATGGGCTTGGCTGCAAACCGGGATGACGACAGAAACCTGCAACTCAGGAATGTTTGAAGCATCCCACAACGGGTATCGCCACCTATGGAACGGAGGTGCACACAACAAGGCAGCGACTTCCGAATACCAGACCCGGTTGCTGCTCAACGACTATGTGATGCAACTGACCGAACAACATTGTACCCTGGCTGCCGATTGTATACGGACCTGGTTCTTCGTACAGAATGTAGACGTCAATTATGCCGGCGTAGTAAAAGCCCGCAAGGAAGTTTTCATCACGCAGAACCTGACGGAAAAGACACATTATATATCCAGCACCGGTATAGAAGGACGCCATGCCGATCCGGATGTATTGGTACAAATGGATGCCTACACGGTCAACGGCCTGCAACCGGAACAGATACAGTTCCTGTATGCCCCTACCCATCTCAACCCGACTTATGAATACGGGGTGACTTTTGAACGGGGTACCGCCGTCTCCTACGGCGACCGGAAGCATATTTTCCTGTCCGGTACAGCCAGTATCGACAATAAAGGCGAGATTGTCTATCCCGGCGACATATTGAAACAAACCGGTCGAATGATGGAAAACATCAGCGCCCTACTGGAAGAGGCCGGGGCTTCCATCGGCGACATCATGCAGGCCATCGTTTACCTGCGCGACCCGGCAGACTATGAGAATGTACAGAAATATATCAGTACCCATTATCCGGAATTGCCGCACCTTATCGTACTGGCACCGGTATGCCGTCCGGGATGGCTGATTGAAACGGAATGCGTGGCTGTTATACCGGCCGACCTTCCGCAATACCCCTGTCTATAAACATAACATCCTAAAAATAACAACTATGTATAAACAAGGAAAATACACAGAGACAGATAAAATGAGCGACCTGATTTGCGAGAACTACCCAATGGTTCTCGTAATGAGCCGCTTCGGCATCGACTTGGGATTCGGAGAGAAAAACATCGGCGACGTATGCCGGCAAAATGAAGTGGACAGCTGTACCTTCCTGACCGTTGTCAATTTCCTGACGGAAGAAACTCCCACTGTGATAAACGGCATCGACAACTGCCTCTCTGTCGGTTCACTGATTACCTATCTGCACAATGCGCACGATTATTTCCTGAACTTCCGCCTCCCGCATATCCGCCGCAAACTGACGGAAGCGATTACCGGTTGCCCGGGTGATATTGCCTTCGCCATCACCAAATTCTTCGACGATTATGTTTATGAAGTACATAAGCACATGTCGTACGAAGAAAAGATTGTCTTTCCTTATGTTCGCAATCTACAGGACGGTGTGAAGGACTCCAAATACAATATCAGTATTTTTCGCAAACGGCACGACCAGATAGAGATGAAAATCGTAGAGCTTAAAAATATCCTGCTCAAATACTATCCCGGGCCTGACAATTACCTGCTGAACAGTGTCCTGTTCGACATCTTTGCCACCGAACAGGATTTGGCTTCTCATAACCGGGTAGAAGATTACCTCTTCGTCCCCGCCGTACTGGCAATTGAAAAAACAATAAAATGACTACTGCTTTATGAGTCCTAACATCAAAATAGCTATTGCCGAACCGTCTGCCATTATCCGTTGCGGACTGGTTACTTTACTGAAACGACTGCCCGGACTTCGCATCCAGCTCACAGAAATAGCGACCGCCGAATGTCTCATAGAAAGTCTCCGCATGCATCGCCCGGAGGTCTTGATGATTAACCCGGCATTACCCGGTTATTCCGGCATACAATGTTTAAAGGAGGAATGCGGATGTCCCGAAATGAAATGCCTGGCCCTTACGTATATGGCTACCGACCATACCCAGCTCCGGTCGTACGATGACCAGATTAACATCTACGACAGCCCGGATGAGTTAAAGCATAAACTGGAACGGCTAAACGCAGAGGAAGCCTGCCCGGATACGGGAGAAGAGGAACAGCAGACACTCAGTTCGCGTGAAAAGGAGATTGTTATATGTGTTGTGAAAGGAATGACTAATCGCGAAATAGCTGACCGCCTCTATCTATCTACCCATACGGTAATCACACACCGCCGCAATATAGCCCGCAAACTGCAAGTACATAGTGCCAGCGGTTTAACCGTATATGCAATTGTAAATAAACTGATTGAATTGAACGACATAAAAAAAGCCTGATATATTTTTCTTACAGCTTTTGTTTTCTTTTCACACTCCAAAATTTGGGTTCATACTGATATGCTGTATCTTTGGGAAAAGAAACAAAACATATCAGGATACCATGAATCTAATTTCCAAACAATACGATAAGACAGAGGTGCAAATCACCTCATTCGAGACTAAAAAGGGTATTACAGAATATCATCTTCTCTTCCAGCAAACGGATTGCCTGGAAGATTACCCTACCCAACTACAGAATCTTCTGCAAGCCTATACGCAATGTGTAGAAGAACTTCCCGGAAACCCGACAGCCGTATTCCGCCGCTACTTCCTGAGCGATGTCACCAACCAGACAGCATCGCTGATGGAACAGGACCGCAGTAACCCGTATTGCGCTTTGTCCATCGTACAACAGGCACCGATGAACGGTACTAAAATAGCTCTTTGGGCGTGGCTTCAGACCGGAGTACAGACGCAGGTTCTTCCCAGTAACCTGTTTGAAGCACGTCATGGCAACTACCGCCAACTATTCGGGGCTAACCTGTGCAACCGTGCTGCCAATTCGGAGTATCAGACACGACTCATCTTCCGCGATTATATCATGCAGCTGACGGCCGCCAACTGCACGTTGGCAAACAACTGTATCCGCACCTGGATATTTGTTCAGAACGTAGACGTGAATTATCCGGGAGTCGTCAAAGCCCGCAAAGATGTATTTGCTACACAGAACCTGACGGAAAACACTCATTTTATTGCCAGTACCGGCATTGAGGGACGCTATCAGGATACCAATGTTTTCGTGACAATGGACACGTATGCCGTATCGGGCATCGGACAGGAACAGATTCAATATCTCTATGCCCCCGACCACCTGAGCCGGACGTATGAATATGGCGTGACTTTTGAAAGGGGAACAGCCATCACATATGGCGACCGCCGCCATGTATTCGTTTCAGGTACCGCCAGCATCGACCGGTATGGTGAGATCGTACATCCGGGAGATGTCATCAAGCAATCGGAACGTATGATTGAAAACATCACCGCCTTGCTGAATGAAGCCGGAGCCGACCTGAACGACATCATGCAAGCTATCGTCTATATCCGTGACACCGGTGATTTCGCCCGCATTGAACAATACATGAAAGCGAATCATCCGAATATGCCTTACCTGATTGTCCGTGCCCCGGTATGCCGTTCCGGCTGGTTGGTCGAAATCGAATGCCTGGCCGTCGTTGCCGTAGACGAACCGGAGTATCCGCCACTATAACCGATTATATTCTTACATTTGTAGTAAAACCAATAAACAAGAGCGATATGACATTAATTGAACGCAAACAAAAACTTCTCCAACGCTTGGAAACTGTATTCGACGAACATCTTATTAATGAAATCGAACAGTTACTCGACCAAAAGGAGCAAAAAAACGATATCTTATACTTTTCTTCGGAATTAAAAGGAAAGATAGACCGTGCTTTGGAACGAATGAAAGCAGGAAAAGGAGTTTCTGACGAAGAAATGAAAAAAAGATTTGCCAAATGGTTAGCACCAGAACAATAATATGGGATGAAGAGGTCTTGCAAGAAATAGAAGAAATTGCAGACTTTTATGACGAACGCAATGGTAATAACCGGTACAGCAATTATTTATTAAACAAGTTTAGAGAAACAATAAAGCAGGCTGTATCCTTTCCTTTATCAGGAAAAGCTACGGAATATCCTCACTTACGATATATTATTGCTGCTCCGGAATATTCCCTCTTTTACCATTACAGCGATGAACTAATTACCGTTCTCGTTTTATAGGATAACCGCCGTAATCCGGAGCGTCTGGCCTATACCTTACGTAATCAAGACCCGCAATATCTGAACGAACCAACGGTTCCTTATGGAAAGCAAACGTCCTCAACAAACGTGAAAGATTAATAACGTTCAAAGTCATTAAAAGAAAAAGGAGTACCTTTGGTGAATTAATAACACCAAAACAAGAAAGAAACAGCCTATGTATAAAAATGGGAAATACCGGGAAACCGACAAAATGAGCGACCTTATCTGCGAGAACTATCCGATGGTTCTTGTGATGAGCCGCTTTGGTATTGCCTTGGGATTCGGAGAAAAGAATATCGGAGAAGTATGCCGCCAGAACGGAGTAGACGCCTGTACTTTCCTGACAGTCGTCAATTTCCTGACGGAAGAGATTTCCGCTCCCGTCACCAACGTAAGCAATTGCCTCTCCATTGATGCATTAATTACCTATCTGCATAACGCACACGATTATTTCCTGAATTTCCGTCTGCCGCATCTGAGAAGAAAACTTCTGGAAGCCATCGCTGAATGCCCACAGGACGTAGCATTCGTCATCCAGCGCTTCTTCGACGAATATGCAGAGGAAGTCAATAAACACATGTCATACGAAGAAAAAGTCGTTTTCCCGTATGTCCGCGGCTTGCTGGAAGGGAAGAAAGACCCGAAATACAATATTTCAATCTTCCGCAAACGGCACGACCAGATAGAGATGAAGATTATCGAACTGAAGAATATCCTCATCAAATATTATCCGGGCCCCGGAAGCAACCTGCTGAACAGCGTGCTGTTCGACATCTTCGCAACGGAACAGGACCTTGCCTCCCACAACCATGTGGAAGACTACCTTTTCATGCCTGCTATACTTGCTTTAGAAAAAACAATAAAATGATGCCCCATGAGCACCAATCTGAAAATCGTTATTGCTGAGCCTTCCGCCATTGTCCGCTACGGGCTGGAGACCATGTTGAAACGTCTCCCCGGCCTGCGTATCCAGGTATCAGAAATAGCGACGATCGAATCGCTTACGGAGGACCTCCGGACACACCAGCCGGACGTCCTCATCATCAACCCTTCCATCCCGGGTTATTTCACTATCCCTCACCTGAAGGAGATGACCGGTTGCCCGGATATGAAATGCCTGGCCCTGCTCTATTCCGTAGCCGAACATGCCGTTATCCGGTATTATGACGACCAAATCAGCATATTCGACAGTGCAGACGAAATGAAGCTCAAACTGGAGCGCCTGCATACCAAAGGCAAAGACGGCGAAGGGGATGGCGATGAACAACAAACATTGAGTACCCGCGAAAAGGAAATCGTTGTCTGTGTCGTCAAAGGAATGACCAACCGCGAAATAGCCGACCGTCTCTTCCTTTCCACCCATACAGTCATTACACACCGGAGAAATATCGCCCGCAAATTGCAGGTACATAGTGCAAGTGCATTGACTGTATATGCCATTGTCAATAAGCTGGTAGAGCTGAGCGATATTCAAAAGCCACGGGAATAATCCGGTTCATACCGTATTAACATAACAAATACAAAAACCATCGTTTTTCTTGATAATTAATCATAACCTTTCACCCTTTTTATCAAACAAACCAAACAATCGCCGGAACCGTCCTGTTAAGAAGGAAGAGTATAACTAATATTGAATATCACATGAAGAAATTCTTTTTAATAGGGGCAACGTTATTATTATCCCTCTATGCAAGTGCACAGCATGTAGCATTAAAGAATAATATCGTCTATGATGCCACTGCCACTCCAAACCTCGGTCTGGAAGTGGGATTAGGGAAAAAGGTTACAATGGACCTTTCTGCGGGTTATAACCCATTCGAGTTCGACAACGACAAACAAGCCAAACACTGGCTGGCCCATGCAGGCGTACGCTTCTGGACCTGTGAGAAGTTCAACGGTACATTTATCGGTGTACACGCCTTGGGCGGACAGTACGACGTGGCCGGCTTCAAACTGCCGTTCGACATGTTCAAGAAACTGCGCGACCATCGCTACGACGGTTATATGTATGGCGGCGGTATCAGTATCGGACATCAATGGATTCTGAGCAAACGCTGGGGTATTGAAGGCGAGATAGGTGCCGGTTATGCCCGTATGCACTACGACGAATACGCCAAAGGCAAAGACATGCCCAAACTACGCACCGGCAACCACAACTATTGGGGTGTAACAAAAGCCTCCATCTCATTTATCTATTTTATCCACTAAAAACGAACAAACAAAATGAAGAAGTTATTCTATATAGCAACCGTTTTATTATGCTCCGCCTATGGGAGCATACAGGCGCAGGTTGTCAGTCCCGACGGCATAGCATACAGCGACCTGCAAGTTAAAAAAGAGGGAAGCCAGGTGAGCCTGTCTACAACAGCCAACCTCAACAACATGCAACTGAAATCGCAGAACATGGTCATCATAACCCCGGTTCTCCAATCGGCGGACAAGGCGCACACTATCAAATTCGACCCGTTCGTGATTACCGGAAAGAAACGTATGAAAGCACTCGACCGTGAGATGGGCTTCGGCGCAGAACCGTTCGAACAGACTCCGACAGTCATCTTCCGCCACAAAAAGAACGAGGCGGAATCTATCCCGATGACGCTGACCGTACCGTACGAAAGCTGGATGCGTAACGCCTCACTGGTCATGCAGGCCAATACGACCGGATGCGCTTCATGCGACGTGGCAAGCAATATCACTCCGCTGTCATCCCGTATCCTGCCGCCGGTTGTCGCACCGACCTACGAGCTAAGTTATGTGACACCTCCCGCAGAGCCGGTAAAACAACGTAGCGAAACGCACTCGGCCTACCTCAACTTCGAAGTGGGTAAGTCTGTCCTGCTGCATGACTTCAAAAACAACGCCGCCGAACTGAAAGAGGTAAGCAAGATCGTTAGCGAAGTACGCAACGACAAGAACCTGAAGTTTACGGAATTCAATATCACCGGATATGCTTCACCGGAAGGTGGCTACGATTATAATATGAAACTGTCGGAAAGCCGCGCCAAAGCATTCGCCGCTTATATGAAGGATAAGGAAGACATGCCGGCATCCCTGATGAAGGTGAACTGGGAAGGTGAAGACTGGATCGGCCTGCGCAACGCGGTCAAGGCATCCAACCTGTCCAACCGCGATGAAATCCTTAAAGTATTGGAAGTGTCCGATATCAATAAACGCAAAGCGCAACTGAAAGCACTGAACGGCGGCAAGACCTACCGTATGTTACTGGATGATTATTATCCTGCCCTGCGCCGTATAGACTATACGCTGGCTTACATCGCCCGTCCGTTCGACGTGAACGAAGCCAAACAGGTGATCAAAACGAAACCGCAGTACCTGAGCCTGAACGAGATGTTCGTGGTAGCCAACACCTATCCGAAAGACAGCCCTGAATTCAAGGAAGTATTCGACATCGCCGTACGCCTCTACCCGACCGACCCGGTGGCACAGCAGAACACAGCCGCCCTCGAGATAGAACGTGGAGCTGACGATGCAGGTATCGCCCGTCTGCAAAAAATCAATACACCGGAAGCATGGAACAACCTCGGTGTAGCTTACGCCAAGAAGAAAGAGTATCAGCAGGCGCTCGACTATTTCGGCAAAGCTGCCAACGCAGGCGTTAAGGCTGCCGCCAGAACCGGGATGAACTGAGCAAATGGCTGGATGAACAATAAACATCAAAGATAACAAAGAAAGCCCCGATAGGCATCATGCTTACCGGGGCTTTTTGTATTCATATAAGTAGACAAAATTTATTCTTTTGCTTTCCACTCACTAATGAGTTCGTTGATTGTCTCCTTCACCGACATGATACGGCTGGTCCTCCAGGCATTGCTTCCGGCAAAGGCATATCCGTTTTCAAAGTTTCCTTTGAAAGCATTATACAGCGCCGTAACGATGCAGTATGGACTCTTCGAAATATCACACGTCTTGATGCAGTTGAACGGGCACGCTTTCGGTTGCTTGATGCCGGCCTTCACCTTCTCGAGGAAGTTGCAATGGATGGCACGCCCCGGCATTCCGACAGGACTCTTGATAATCTCGATGTCCTTTTCTTCCGCCTTGATATAGCTTTCTTTGAAAGCATCGCTGGCGTCGCACTCGGTAGTAGTGACGAAACGGGTTCCTAATTGAACGCCCGATGCTCCAAGGTCCATCACGCGTTTGATATCTTCACCCGTATAAATGCCTCCTGCTGCAATTACCGGGATTCTCTTGTTGTATTTCTGTTCGAAAACAGATACTTCCTGCACAACCTGCGGAAGTAATTCTTCCAGTGAGAAATGTTCGTCTTCCAACTGGTTTTCCTTATAACCGAGGTGACCGCCGGCCTTAGGGCCTTCCAGTACAACGGCATCGGGAAGATAGTCGTAGTTGTTCTTCCATTTCTCGCAGATGATACGTACGGCACGGGCGCTTGATACGATGGGCACCAGCTTCGTCACGCTGTCTTTCTTGAGGAACGACGGCAGGTCGAGCGGCAGTCCGGCACCGCTGAAGATGATATCTACCTTCTCGGCGATACTCGTCTTCACCAGTTCTGCGAAATCGGAAAGAGCCACCATTACGTTTACACCGATGATACCTTTCGCCTTTTCACGGGCTTTACGGATTTCTTCGGCCAGGCCCAGATTGCCTGCTTCTGTGTAATTGGGTGATAGCTTTTTATATAAAAGTCCGAGACCGGCGGCGGAGATAACGCCAATCCCACCTTCATTTGCTACGGCTGAGGCTAAGCCGGATAGAGAAATGCCTACGCCCATCCCACCTTGGATGATTGGGAAGCGAGGTTTCAAATCTCCGATTGTTAATGTCTTCATGAAATGTTTATATAGTTTATAAATGCGAGGCAAAGGTAGCACAATAAACCAAATGATGTGCAAAAAGGACCAATAATATTGCACAAGTATAACACTTTTGTGCAATATTATCGATCCGTGGGAAAAACGGGAGTTATTATCTTATTTTACGGGGATATATCCTACTTTTTTAACAGTCTCCTGGCCTTCAGCAGAGAGTACATAGTCGATGAAAGGTTTTACCCTACCTTCACTCTTTGCTTCATAGTAATAAAACAAAGGACGGACAATCGGATAAGTCTTATTTTTCGCATTGGCAAATGAAGGTTCAACGAAACTTTTGCCGGCATCATAAGACACATGCAGCGCCTTGACATCTTTGTTTACATAGGCCAGCCCAACGTAACCGATAGCGCCTTTTGTCTGGCTGACCGACTGGATAATGGCTCCGGTTGCAGGCATGCTCAGTATACCGTTCATATAGTTCTTATTTTTCAATACGCTTTCCTTGAAGAACTCGTATGTACCGGATGAAGTCTCGCGTGAATAGGCTACAATCTTCATATCGGCTCCGCCTACTTCCTTCCAGTTCTTGATTTTTCCGGTGAAGATACCTTCCAGTTGTTCGCGGGTCAGGTTATCCACCTTATTGGAAGGGTGAATCACCACAGCCAGAGCGTCGTAGGCAATAACCACTTCCTTTGCATTCTTCTTTGCTTCCTGCAAACGGACTTTCTCGTCGAATTTCATTTTACGGGAAGACATGGCGATATCGGTCGTACCTTCCATCAGGGCGGAGATGCCGACACCGGAACCACCGCCTGTTACAGTCACTTTGGTTCCTTTATTCTTATTCATAAAGTTTTCAGCTTCTGTCTGGCTGACCGGCAAACAGGTATCACTTCCTTTAATTTTCTGTGCAAATACATTCGTTGCAAACAAACAGGCTGCCATAGCTGCCAAAAGAATTGTCTTTTTCATTACTCTTATTTGAATTAATTTCCTGATGCAAAGGAACAACACAAGTATTTCAACTACATGAAACAGATATTACATTTCTATGAATAAAAAGGATACATGCTATACCCAAAAAGGGTGCATGCTCTTCGGGAAAAGCATGCACCCTTTTCAAAAAATGCCTGTCGGCTGTTTATTGTCAGAATTTGTATTGCAAACGAACCGTCAGCACATTATCCTTACGGTCTTTTTCATATCCTTTTACGAAGTCGCTCTTTTCATTGAAGTTGAATTCGTAGTAAGCCTGGACACGGATATGTTTGTTGAAACGGTATAAACCGCCGATGCCTAATGTACTTTGGGCCAAATCTGTTTTAGAAGTAAATGAGTTATCCGTACCTATTTCGTTACCTTTCAGTTTCGTATTAGGGTCGTATACATCATATTTAAGTACGGCAGAGAATGGGGAAGTCCCGATGTCCTGTACCAGGTAGAAGAAATAACCGATAAAAGGACGTTTGAACAAGGCATTTTCGGGAAGATTCTCCGGACGTGTTCCGGTATTCGGACTTTTGCTGCTGGAGGCAATTCCCGGCTGTGTGCCTAAAAGACCTTCGGCACGTAAAGAGGTTGTTCCCCATGAACTCAAGAAACTGAACCGGGCATCCATACCGATATATTCACGTTTCATATACGTTCCGGTTTCACCTTTATCAACTTCGATAAAACGCTTGCCGTCCATCTCATAGGCAGTTGTAGTCGGGTTGTAGACGCCTCCGTTGTAATAAGAAATACCTGCTCCCCATTTACCCCAGTTGCCGATTTCCTTGTCAGCACCCAGACGACCGATAAAGTCTTTGCGGTTATCGGTTTCGCGGTTGATACTGTTTCCGGCAAACAGACCGGCATCCAGACGGAGGAAAGCGAGAGGACTTTCTTTTTTGGTACGCAGCGTCAGCATAGCACCCAGGTCACGTTCGTCCGGAAAAAAATACTGGATAATCGTTGCACGTTCAGGCGATTCCAGGCCACTGGTAGAGTAACCTATCTCATGTCCGAAAGGACGGTTGAAGACACCGGCCATCAACTGGCTGCGTTTCGTCCAGGGGTCTTTGATACCGATATAAAGGTCACGGAAGCTGACGCCTTTGTCGTTGGCCTCAATCTGTACTGCTCCGGTTCCGATGCCGTCGTTATATTCAAACTTCAGTCGTCCCCGGCGGATACCGATACGGTTAAAACCTTTATCTTCATGTTCGTTCTTATCGCCGACTTTCAGGGTTGCATCCTCCTGTCCGTACTGAAATTGACCCTGGATATAGGCAGAAACTTTAAATTTACTCAGTTTCTGCACTATTTTATCCAGTGTTGCTGTCTCTTCCGCAAGCGAATCGATGCGGGCATCTATTTGTTCCGTGTTCTGAGCTTCCGCGAGAAAGGGAAGCAGCGCCAACAGGACAAGCGCCATTAATTTTGTTATCTTCATTCCTAACTTTGTTGGTTGCGGTGAAAAATATGTTACATCACTGTTTCCGGCAGCAAAGAAACAGCTTTTCTGTTTCACACATATTTCAACCTTATTACAAAGATAAAACCAAGTTGTTACAAATATGTTACAAACAACTCGTTAAAAGACTGTTACTCAACAGTCAGATTCCCGTGACCGGTTCTTTTGTCGGACTCGGCACGCTTTGCCAGTTCCTTTGTTGTCAGGGTGATTACTTTGCCAACCGGTTTACCGTCGCGATAGGTCACGATACGCAACCAGGTTGCATTTTTCGGTATGCTCAACGGCTCGGTATATTTCGGAGTATGGCTATCCGGGTCCGTATTATCGAATGTATAGTAGATATCCGTTCCGGCAATCTCACTACCTAGTTCCACCTGCAAAACACCATCCTGCAAGTACGGGCTCACAATTGCATTATACATACTGCGGGCATAGTTTATATCTGCCTGGTCGGCACGGACAAAATGTTTTTCGACACGCGGCCAGAATTTCTCCCAATCCGTTTTAGCCGGCCCGCTCCATAATACTTCCGACAAGGCCCATCCGCGCGGCCAGGTCATGTATTCGACATGACGGAAAGTAGGAAGCGATTCAGCCCACAGGTTTCCTTGTCCGCCCAGCACCATTTCGGCCGGAACGCCTTCCGGTACGGGATTGAAACTGTATGAATCTTTCAGACGGCACATAGAATAGGTATCCGGTTCAACAGAAGGTTCCCCTTGCCATAAATCCAGGTAACAATGTTCCGTCGGAGTCATAATCACATGATGGCCGGCTTTAGCCGCTTTGATACCACCTTCCATACCACGCCAGCTCATTACGTTCGCATCGGGAGCCAGACCGCCTTCCAGGATTTCATCCCAGCCGACCAGTTTCTTTCCTTTCGACTTCAGCAAATCGCCCATCCGGTGGATGAAATAACTTTGCAGTTCTTCTTCATTCTTCAGGTTCTCTGCCTTCATGCGGGCCTGGCAACGAGGACATTTATGCCAGAAGCCTTTAAAACATTCATCACCTCCGATATGTACATATTCATCCGGGAAAAGGGCGGCAACTTCCGTCAGTACCTTATCCATGAACTCGAATGTATAATCCTTTCCGATACAAAGGGTATTTTCATCTTCTCCGTAGAACTTATTTCCGACATTCACAGCATCCGGAGCTTTCATACAGGACAGTTCCGGATAAGCGACCAACGCTGCGACGCTATGTCCGGGTACGTCTATTTCAGGAATAACACGTACATAACGTTTTGCTGCATAGGCCAGCACTTCTTTCACATCTTCCTGGGTGTAGAAACCGCCGTAGGTAGTTTCCTCTCCCGGTTGCTGACGTTCACGCTGCCACCATTGGCCCACACGGGGAGCACGCCAGGCACCAACTTCCGTCAGTTTCGGCAAGGACTTTATTTCCAGGCGCCATCCCTGGTCGTCCGTCAGGTGCCAATGGAAGACATTCATCTTGTATTCGGCCAGTTCATCAATATACTTCAAAACTTCTTCCTTGGTAAACCAGTGGCGACTAACGTCGAGCATCAGCGCGCCAGGGGAACTGGGGTTTGTCAGTGATTTCAGCACAAGGAATAGTCCATTTCTTATCTTTAGGCTGCACAGTATTGCTTTTAATCTCCGCCGGAAACATCTGTAACAGTGTTTGTACACCATAAAAGATACCCGCAGGCTTATTGGCTGTAATAAGGATATCTGAATGTTTCACTTTCAGCTGATAACCTTCATCCCCTAAAGACGCATCCTCCACCAGCTTGAATTCTATTTTCCCATGCTTTTCTACCGAAAGTTCAAAACCTGTAGCAGGTGAAATTTTCTCATTCAAATATTCGGCAATTCCCACCAATGCCTGATTCGACTGATCGAGCGTAATCGCAGCATTACGGGTAAGCGTAAAAGAATCAGAGTTTACTTTCATTTCCTGTGGAACAGGAATCAAGGCAAGCGTATCACGCTCACTTACAGACTGACGGGAACAAGAAATACTTATACAGACTATTCCCGTCATTAAAAATGCATGTAATGACTTCTTCATTCTATTTCAAACATATTTACAATTAGTGCTCGAAGATAAGAATAGTTATTCAATTACCACATCTAATTCTGCACATTCAATCGTAGGAGCGTCATTTACAACACTTCTCGCCGAAAGTTTTACATAACGCGCTTGCACCAGTTCAAAAGAAACTGTCTGCAAAACAGGGTTGTTTTGAATATTCGAGAACTCGCCTTCTTTCACAACCTGCCACTCTTTTCCATCCTCCGATACTTCAAACTTATATTCGAATATCAACCCATCCGAGCCTATTTCGGTATTGGGCAAATATTGAAAACCTTTTACCCCCAACTTATTCGTCAAATCGACAACAATCGAACGTTCAGCCTGGCGATAAACCGTCTGGTAATTTCCATCCAATAAATAATCGCTTGGAGTAATCCCTTTCGACAAGACCTTCCATTCTGATTTTTCCTGTCCCGAATGAAGAGTAGCCTGTTCCTCCGAAGTTTTTATATTCCTTTCTTCTCCCCGATAAATTTCGACGTTCGATAATAAGGGGCAAGCCTTTGCATCATTAATCGTGAAACGAAGTTTTTGTGTTTCCACTGTTGGGAAACGCAAGATTCGCTTATATCCGATTGTCGAGCCTGTCGCCACAACCTGCCATTCATCACCGACAAAGGCTTCCAAAGTAAACGCTTTTACACGCTGTCCCAAGCGAATATATTCCTGCACCAAGAATTGATTGATCGCGGTAGGAACTTTAAAATCAAACTCCACAGAAGCAGAAGTCACCTCGTCATCCGTTGCCCAATAAGAATCTTTGTTTCCATCAATTAAATGAGCAGCAGCAAAATCTTTCCCCCTCACATTCGAAGCCCTGACCTCTGCTTGTAGTGCTAAGTTTTCTTTGAAGTTATTCTGTAAGATCTTTGCAACTTCCATTAGGACGGCAGAATCGGTCGGGTGAACCAACCCACGTTTGTCGATCAGAATATTCAAATTCCAAGTAGCATTACGACCGACCGAATGATAATACACATCAAGTAACTGATCGACAGTCTTCACCTGTTCATCCTGATCTTCATGATAGAACCACCCCGGACGAATAGAGACATTCACTTCTGCCGGTACCCAGTACGAACCATCTTCATGTCCATTCTGCAATTGCTGATAATGAGGCCATCCCGGCCAGACTTCTTCTCTTCGAAGCGTGCTCCAATTTGTCTCACCTACCCATCCGGCCTCGTTTCCACACCAACGAACATCAGGACCTGCATCACTAAAAATTACAGCATCCGGCTGTAATTTTTTTACCAATTGATTGGTACCGGGCCAGTCATAATAGGTCTTACGATCTACGCTACGTGTTTCATCCGCCCCGCCATAATAACCGGAACCGCCATTTGCACCATCAAACCAAACTTCAAAAATATCTCCGTAATTCGTCAACAGCTCATTCAGTTGATTTCTGAAATAGGTGATATAAGCTTCCGTTCCATATTCTTTATGATTTCTATCCCAGGGAGAAAGGTAAATACCCAACTTCAATCCATATTCTTTACAGGCGTCAGCCAGTTCACGCACTAAATCCCCATTACCATCCTCCACGGAGATTGTTTCACACTATAATCCGTATAAGCCGAAGGCCACAAACAAAAACCATCATGATGTTTTGCCGTCAGAATAACCCCCTTCATTCCAGCGTCCTTAAATAACCGACACCACTGCCTGCAATCCAGTCCCGACGGATTAAATAATTGGGGATCTTTATCACCATATCCCCATTCCATATCGGTAAACGTATTCATACTGAAATGAATAAAAGCATAACGCTCCAGCTCCTGCCATTTAAGTTGGGCTTCCGTCGGAACTGGTCCGCATGCCTCCGGCGCTTTCGGCTGCTCACAACCTGTTAAATTAAATAATGCGATCAAAACCAATAATAAACAATCTTTTTTCATCTTCCCTTTCTTTTATTAATCTGCTTATTCTACCATAAATAAAGCTCCGCTTCCTCCCTGCAAATCCACTTGAAAATAGGTCGTATCATCTTCTTTGCCTATAGCCTCCAGTGATTCTTTTTTACCTGTCTCCGGATTAATCCAATAACAGTTTGTGGCACCGGCTTCAGCTAAGTCTATACCCAACCGGACACGCTGTGTCAAAGGAGCAGCCTCTTCCTCCAACTTCGAAGCATACCCGTTGGTGACCATGAAAAACGTCTTTTCGCCTTCCTTGAAGAAGCCCGGGTCACCCTGCTCTTCCTTCGGTATGACATCAAAGAAACCAACATACAAATCGGCACCTTCCTCCGGCTCCGACACGATCCTGCCCTCAGCCTTTTTCAAGAACGAAGCCTCCGGATTAAGAACGGAAATCATCCCCGGTTTGCCTTCCGTATATTTAGTGGTACCCGGCACATAACGGACATCGGTTGTTTTCAAACGCACCAAATAATCGCCAATATGCAGGCTCTCGCGATTGCAACGGTTCACCCAATCCATGTGTTTGGTCGGATGCCGGGCATCCCCTGTTCCAGCAATAGCGACCAGTCGGTCGGTGCCGTTTGTCCTCCATAACCATCCCCTTGTAAGAAGCGGAACCAGTTCAGCCACTTCCCGCCGAACGTCCAGGTCATATAATAATACAGGCGCAATTGCGATTCAGTCAGTTTGTAGGTGCCTTCGTTTACAAATCCCAGCGAATATTGTCCGAACGCCATATAATCTTTCTTGTTACCTTCCCATCCGCCTAACGCCAGATCGCGGTATTCGGCAGATGCCCGGCCATGTCTTTGGCTCCTATATAATTATCCTTATCCCAGGTATGGAAATAATACCAATCGTAGGTCAGCAAATCCGGCTTGGCAAGTTTGATGTAAGTAAGCATATCCGTCCGGCTCCACTGCCCGGCGAATTGATTGTTATGCAACAAGGCGTCCGGATACAAACGGCGCGCCACGTCATACCACTTTTTCAGTATCTTCGCCACGTCAAACGAGTAGTTTTCTTCGTCACCGAAACAGATCGTAGTCAGTTTGTCCAGGTACTTCAACTGATCTTCCGAAAGGAACCCGTTCTTCTCTTCATAATCCGTCGGTTCTTTCTTCAACTGATCGGCATGAGGCGCTTTGGCTATTGCCCACTGGCTATCGGGAAATTCCTTGAAATAAGAAGTGTTGATCAGAGGCGGTCCGTAAAAAGTAGGCCCAGTAAACCCCGTCAGCTTCCAATCCGGAATCGACAGGTTATAGGCTGGCTGCCCGGCTTTTCCACCCAATTCATAATTATCGGTAGCCACCCAACACTGCAACTGCAACCCATGTTTGATCAACATACGGCTTGCACGATATGGTTCCGGTTCAACCACTTCTATTCCCGGTTCATCCGGTTCGTCCGTTTCCGGTTCCTCTTTTATCGGATCGTTATCGTCCGAACAAGACAGCATGAACAATGCCGCCAATAACATCCAATGTTTCTTCATACACTTTCTATTTGATTACTGAATATGTTTTTATTTTAAATAATATTACTCCTCCGCAGTTCTTCGTATGGTTGAACTTCTTTGGCATCTTCGGGCCAACTCCTGTCGCCCAAATCAAACCGATATTTAGGGAAGAAACTGCCATCCGCTTCATCCATTTGATAAACCGTATAGTCCAATGCTTTTGTATAATAAAAATCCAATTGAAAGGAAGAAAACGGATATCGGCTACCCAAGTCGAAACTATTCCATGAGGCGGGAATCATGAAAGCCTTCTGCTTCGTCTCCATCTTTTCAGATTTCATTGGGGGATAATTTAATCATAGGTCACACTCCACGTTGCTGTCAACTGAACAGACGTACGCCTGTCGATCAAACAGAAGCGCCTCTGTCAGTCGAACAGGTGTACGTCTGTCGATCGAACAAATTATTCGATTTCCGGACGGTCGCTACCTCCACCGTTGCCAATACGCAAAGCATGCTCGTATTCAATCACACGCGGAGCCTTCAATAAGGTATTGCTATTGGAATACTGCGTGACAATACGGAGCGTATATGTGCCTTCGGCCAATTCTGCCGGCACACGGGCAATCACTGTCTTCGGATCATTCTGTGTCAAGCGACGGGTAACTGCCGTTTCCACGCCTTTCGAATCGATAAAGAATACACCGACACCTTCAGCTTCTCCAGCAACCCGGATCTTTTCGCCGGAGATCAAGATATCGTCGCCCGGTGTCATCGAACCGTCGGTCAAGCCGGTAGCCGTATCAGTCACCAAACCGATACGCGCGGTACTGTCTTTCACGCCCAGCACTTCCAAGCCAACTACCGAAAGAGCTTTCCGCAGCTCGGCAGAAGGACTTATACTGACTGAAACCTTATGTTTCTCAGGATTATACTTCTCAGTAGAACTATTCCATACTCCCCCCACACTCGGTGAATAGAGGGCAACCCCGGTCAATACGCTGGTGCCGTTTTGCAACAATTCACGGATAATACGGTCGTGCTGGTTGATGACAGACAATAAAGTATCATACTTTATCTCAGAACCTTCCTCGATAATCTGTTTCGCGATGTCTTCGTTGCGTGATGTTTTCCCTACAGTAGATACTTCTGCTGTGTAATCGTTCTCTACGTCTTTGGTAAGCAGGTTCAAGTTCAACCATACTTTCCAGAATTTTGTGAATGCACTCATGATATTATAATTTAAATTAAACGCAACCATAAAGTTACGCTGGTTATATATTCATTTGGATTTTCTTATTACCACCAAATCATTTCTCCTTTATTCAAGGTAAAACATCGCCCTACGAACTTCTTGTCTTTGTCTGCCAAATACAGCAAGGCATTTTGAGGAACTTCCGGGAAAATAATATGATTATTAGTTGCAATTTCAGTGCCGATATATTGCCATTGGTTAGCATTCCAATAAAAAAGAGAATAAGCTTCGCCATTAACAGGCCTTTTACGTGCTTCGCCGGAATACAGGCGGTCGAAAATATCTTTCGGTAATCGATCTTTGTTGGCCACAGCAGTTGACATTTCGGTCATTAAAGGTAATAGATAAGATACTACACATCTTTCCGTCGAATCATCCGCTGTCAAAAATCTTTTTTCACCTACCCTATCCACTATGAAAGGGCGATCAATCGGATATATATTTCCTTTTCGATAGACAACCGGCATGTAGAGCATTTCATTCTTCACATCTTTAAAAGTCGCTATCCTATTTTGATACGTATCAGTATAGGCTGTGGCCGTCCAGTCATCCGAATAGACAGCAAGATAAACCGATTCTTCCGCAGGAATCGTATCTGTAACCTCTATCTCCACATCCGATACAGGCAGATATTCGGCCGTCACATCCATCATTCGACAGTCTGATAAAAAAGGTGGCAAATCATCCATTGAAATATGCCCTATCAACTGTTTTAACTTTTTATTAGCAGAGAATGTTTTTCTATACACTTTTCCCGGATAACGTGCAGGATTCATCCTTTCGGGGTTTTCAAAGTTATAAATCCGGAAAGGGTCGTATGCATATACCCCTTTTTCACGTCCCATAAACGGAATCATCTTCCCTTCTATATAAACCACATTCCATGAATGCCCACCGGTCGTATTTCCCCAACAGGGACTAAAATCAATCGTACAAGGATAACCTAACGCCCTTAACGGATACAACACAGACTTTGCCATGTGGTAGCAATCGCCTTTTGTCAACGTGTCCAAATAACTCCACGACAAATAGCGGGCAGGTATCTCTCCGTAACTAAAAGAAAAATCCTTACTCAGCAATGCGTTAACCGTATCACACACTTCCACTACATCCAAAGTGTTCTGAAACGAAAATTTATCCAAACATATCTCCCGCCAATTTTCCAACGGTTCGTCTTCTATGACAGGTGGAAGCAAATATTCTTCAAACAAGCTAAACGGAATATAAGAAGTTTCCAGCCGTTTCTTATAAGTACTTACTGCCCTTTCAATGTCTTGAATTAAAAAAGATTTATCGATTGTCAAACATTCCAATTTTTCAGGAGGCAACTGTTCCTGCAAATGCAAATAGGCATAAAGACACAAAGAATCTCCGGAACTACGAAAATAAACTTCGATTTCCTTGTCATTTGTCTTCACGCATCCGGCGAAAACAAACGCTAGCACCCAAAACAAATATTTTATTTGCATATCTCCAAGCTTTATAGTTTTTTACCTATTCGACCATATCGAAGCCGTTTTGTTTCAGGATCAACCGAATAGCAAACAAACAACGACTTACCCACAATGAAATCTTCGGGCAATAATCCCCAATGGCGAGAGTCATTCGAATTCATCCAGTTATCGCCCAGCATAAAATAGTAGTTCTTCTTGAACACATAATAATCCAATTTTCTTCCATTGAAAAAAAAGGTCGAATCCTTATATTCCAAATCCATCCTCGTTTCATAATCCATACACCGCCAATACAACATATAATTATCTTTATTTAAAGGTATGGTATCTCCTTGCTTAGGTATATAAATTGTCTTTCGCGAACCAAGTTTGCTATCCACATCCCATTTTCCTTCCTCCTTCAAAAGAGTATCTCCCGGAAGTCCCACACATCGTTTTATATAATAATTACCTGTATTGTATATCATCCTCCAACCATTATCTACAAAAGGGAAATTGAACACAACCAAATCATTTCGCCGAATAGCCGACAACGGGAAAATCCGTTTTACCGAAACCGTATCCCGGTCCGTATGCGCCAATCTCCAACCGGGGATGAACTGGCACGAAACGACATAGTCGCCTTTCAACACCGTCGGCATCATCGATTCCGACACGACATGCGAGAAAACAAACACCGAAGAACCTGCAAACAAAAAGATATTTGCCAACAAGAATACGATTCCTCCTATCATATATAAAGTCCTACGCTTCATCATTATAAGGATTTATGTTCTTTTATCAATTTCTCCATCTCCTGTTGTATATTGAAAGCCAACTCCGACTGGATGCGAACTTCTTTGTTCACTATATGTTCTGCCCACTGAAGAGCTTGCTCTTTTTGTTCATATTGAAGGTATAAACGGGCTAGAAAATAACAAGGCAGAAGACGTTCAGGCACCAAATAATGGCCATTCAAAAACAGTTTTCCGCCCGTTTGAAATCATCCAAGCTTTGATAATTCATTCCGGCTAATATATAAGGGCGTAAATCACAACAATACGATTGCAGCTGATGGATCGCACAATTAGCTTCAAAGTATCTTTTTTCAACAATCAAGGCATCTATATAATTGGTCAAATACAAACGCTGATCGCGCAAATAACGATAACCTTGTTTAAATTCGTTTGTATAAACAGCTTTATTCCATACTTTCAATGCTTCATAATGCGCCAACCTGTTTCCAAACAAAAGGATAGACAGGCAGAAAAACAACAACATAGTCGTTTTAGCTACCCAAAGGTTCGGACATCCCAACGTTATTCCCGCCTTCTCAGATTGTACTGATAATAAAAAAGCAAATACGATCAAAAAAGGTAACAATCTGAGCGGATAAGAAAACAAAGAAAATATAAACAATACGATCAATGAACCGGTAACTCCTTTATGGGTACAGCGACTGTTCCGCAAAGCCATATAAAAAATAGCGATAAGGAATAAAACCCCTCCAATGCCCAACTCCACCCCTATATGGATAAATTCATTGAACGCATATTCCGGACAATCTGCCAACTTTTCATCCAAGGGGAATATGCCCGGTGTGGTAAAACAGGCAATCTGTTTCAATCCGTATGCTGCCGAAAAATTCCCCAAACCGACACCGGTAAAAAAGTGTTCTGCCAATACCTGGAGAGATACGAACCAAACCTGAAAACGCCCGAACACCGAGTTACTTTTCAATATAAACAAGAAATAAATAACAATAGTAAAAGTGATAAAACATAAAATAACCCAAACAATCTTTTGCCAGTTTTTTATCTGTTTCATTTTTTCAAACCATCCATAATGCGATACAACGACATAAAGAGTACCGCCAAAAGAAGCAATCCATGCCGTCCTACTCATAGAAGCAGGCAAAGCGGCAACAAACAGCAAAAGTAAAAAGACCAATAAGCCTTTAATTCTTTGTTTCTCTTCATTCAAAAAAGCATATACTGCCAACGGAACACAAATGGCCAGAAAACCACCAAAAGGCCCCGGATTCAAAAAACTTCCAGTGATTAAAAAGTTAGCATGATAAGAAGGCAAAAGCCTATATATTTGAAGTATTCCCCAAACGGCCTCTATGCCTCCCACTCCCAATAAGGTAAACAAGACCGGACGTACCGACAATCTTTTCACAACAAAAGCATACCGAAAACAGATATAATAGACATATAGCAAAATCGACAAGCACAAATACGTTTCAGAGATGGATGTCGATAAATAATAATTGACAGCCAAATAAGAGATAAAAAGGAAAAGGATCATATCCAATACAGATACACGAAACAGTTTGCCTCCACCTTTCCGGAACAAAAAATCCAAAACGGTAAACAACAAAATCACAAATACAGTCAGATAAAACCAACCGTACCGGTAATAAATGGCACCATACGCCCACTGGTTGTTGACAACAACTACAGCCAACAAAGGAGCGACAAGGGCTATCGTATATAAGTATTTCCAGATAATACCTTTCATATTTTTACATTTTAAGGAAATCGATACTCCTGTTTCAAAAAGTCTTTATCGCAACAATTTCCCTTTGAATATTCATAATGCGGGTAACGAAGCGAAGCCCCTTTAGGAATGGTGGAACGTATCACCACCTTTCGCCCGTTCGGAAGCAACAAGGAATCCCCCTTTTCCAATTGCACATCCGTTTTATAGTCCGCCCATATTTCTACAGCATCACGAATAAAAAAAGTTGTATCGCACAACTCCACATCGCTTTCAAATGTGGCTGTATTACGTATGTAACTGACAAAACTATCCCAATACATTTCATTCATACCAATGATGTCGTCCGGATACATGGCAAACAGGAATGGGAACTTTTCGCCTTTCTTATAGACAAATGTATAAGGGGTTTCTGTCTCCGGATACATTTCTGAATAGAGTTCGTCCGCTTTAATCGGGACAATCCTACATTTCTTCGGCATAGCCGCAGCGACATCCGGATGGTCGCTTTCACCTATCTGAAACAGAAGGACATTATCACTACCAGCTCTTTTTATCAATTCGTTCAACCAATTAAAGAACTTCACTAAACAGGTCGAACATATATTCACGTCGTACCTCACCAAAATATAGCTGTCTTTGGGTTGAGAAGCAAGAAAGGACGAAATTCGTTGATTCATAACCAGCGGCTTATAGGTTGCCTCCTGATTCTTCCGCAGGATATAACCGAGATAATGGTTGATTTCTTCATAATTGGCATTCGAAACCACCAGATCAGAATTTTTCCTTTCTAAGCGAGCAATACGAATCTGCTGATAAACCGTTTTGTACAACAAATAACCGTTTAACAGGACAAACAAAACGAGTAAGGCTGATATAACTGTATTTTTCATTTAAATCGACTCAAAAGTTTATCGTAATCGTACAACACCAATACCGGATTGTCTTCTTCTTTCAGATTTTTATATAACTCTGGTACTTCCGGGTGATTGGTGGTGCGAATTTTATCTTCCCACCTATATAGTTCCTCTGTTGTCAAATACCGGATCAACGCATCTTCTGATGTGGACATTATATTATGATAAAACAATGACAATGGATTTGAATTATACTCTGTTCGGTATAAATATCCTTTATTGGATGAAAAGTTCCAAAAGATAGCATCAAAGTATCCTAATCCTGAATATTGTAAATGCAAATAATTATCTGTAGAAAATAAACGATCTATTCCTATTGAATATCCATTTTGATTTAACTTGCCTTTTGCTTCTGCAATTATAAAATAAGGAGCATATTCATCCACAACCTCTTTAGAGGTATATTTCAATCCTGTCTCAAGAATAAACTTAGGAACAAACTGTTCTTTGGTCCACTGATAAATCGTATCGGACAATAACCTAGTTGCATAAAAATTCTTTCCTATACAATAATTCGCTTTACCTAAAGAATTACTGTTATCTCCTATACCTAAATAGGGTAAATGATAAGATTGGATAGTTACTTCATTCTTTTCATCATTCAAAACCACATAATTATATAACTTGTTGGAGAGTTATTAGGTTGTATCAAAATATGTCTCTTATCCAAAAGATTAACATGTGAAACTAAAATGTTTTTATGATTAATTTGAACCTTACTCCTATTCAGATAAGTACCATCCAAAGTATATCGTACCATATATGAAGTAGAAGCATCGTATATACAAATACATTTTTGAAAAGGATCAATATAAAGATGGGTTGCATTTACGTATTCTTCAGGACCAGGTCCACGTTTCCCTATGCGTTGAAGGAATTTACCAGAACAGTTGAATGCAAAGATTTGCGCATTCATATCCAATAGAAAAATTTTACCTTCAAATATTTCAAGCTGTTTTATCTCTCCTCCTACCAAACAGCTATCCGTCGTCTCCAACGGCACGAAATGAATGGAATTAAGAACATCTGCATCTGTTAACTTTTCAATCTCACCTTCCTTGATACTGATCGTTTGCAAATCACAAACCGTTTGTCCTTTCTGATTTTGCCCCGAACATGCAATCAGAAATATATAGAATATAGAAAATAATAAATACTTCATAGGATTTCTTTATTCATTATTACTACATGTAACTGACGTTGCTTTGAATTTATTACACACTATCATTAGGGATTAATAAATCAAAACAACGTCAAAATAGGATTAAAGAACCTGAAATGGTTTATCTAAATGCTTTTTATCACAACAATTTTGAGGCGAATCTGAACATACAGGAACTTGAACATTAATTTTAACTTCTCCGCCACCTACAATATTTCCGATAAAGCTAGATTCACCATTTACCTTTACATACCCATCTATAGCTTCGCGAGATTCCCAATCTTCCCTATACCCTATTTGATACTTAATTGGATCACATCCCGCATTACTAGTTCTAGTTATACTTGCCTGAGCATCCTTTACTTCCAGTGAATCACTCCTACCATCCTGTACCACAAAGAATACATTAACACCAGCTAAAACAACAGCCATCATTACTCCTAATAAATACATTACTTTTTTCATAACCGTTTAATTTAAAGATTAATAATTTATTATCGAATGAATAGCAGGAGGAGCCCCCCTCCTACTATTCTAAGAATTATTTACCAACCCGAAGTCTGTTCAATATTCGGATTTGAGTTCAATTCATCTTGCGGGAGAGGCCATGCATCGTATTTCGGGAATGTACATGTACGGTTTTCCAATCTCACATAATTGTCTGTCGCCGGATTGTAAGCACCTAAAGCCGTACCATTCATAGTCTCGTTACCGATGCCCCAACGACGAATATCCCAATAACGTTTATTTTCAAAGCAAAGTTCGACACGACGTTCACGACGATACAGTTCACGTACTTTTTCCTGTGTATTGTAAACCGCCTTGTTCATATTCGGCATACCGGCACGGTTACGAATCATATTGATGTATTTTTCTACATCCGGATTCTGCCACTCACCGGTTTCAACCAAAGATTCTACATAGTCGAGCAATACTTCGGCATAACGATAGTAAGGATAGATCAAAGAACCACCGGAAGGGCGAGGACGGTCTTGTTCATCCAGGAACTTCTTTAAAATATATCCTGTTTTTACCGCACCTACTGTACCCACATTATTTGCTCCACCATCTTCAAACGGCTTATATTCGAAACCAGAGATAGAAGTATTATCATTCGGCACGATAACAGTTGCATACAAACGCGGGTCACGAGGTTTGCATAACGGGTCGTGTTCAAACTTCGTGCGTTCGTCTGCAGGCAGATCTTTCAATGCAACGCCTTCGGCTGTTTCATACTCGTCTACCAACGATTTCAACACGCCGGAAGCCCCCTGACCACTCAAACTCTGGGGAGCATTACGGAACCAGGCTTCAGAGGCAGCACCATTTTTGTAAATGATGAATTCCTTATTCTTATGGCCAACATAAGTAAACATACCGCTATAATGCCTTCCTACATAGTCATTACTCATATCCGGATCATAATACAGTTCATAGCCCATACCTCCACTTTTGGCTTCCTCATTAAGTGCAAAGAACTTTTTACAAGCCTCTTTCACCACATCATATCTTTTAAACTGAAAATTCACATCAATTTTCAGCATCAATGCATACGAGCGGCACATACGAGAACGGCGGCTGTCATCGAACACCCAAGGGAATACATCTCTATTGGTGATGGCGATAACTTCATCCAAATCTTTGTTGATGAAATCGAGTACCTCATCCACACTGTTCCTTCCTTTATAAATCTCGGTACCTTCCAACGACTTATCTACAATTGGAATACCATCGTGATATCCATAGTACATCAACAGACGCATGTGGTGCCAAGCACGCCATGTTTTGGCTTCTGCAATCATACGTTCACGTTCATTTTCATTGATGAAGTATGCACTGTGTACATGCTCCAAGAAGCGGTTGCAACGGCGGATACACTTATAGAAATCAGACCAGAAGTCACTCACATAACCACCGGTTGTAGCTGTAGCAGTACCATTCCCTATTTGAGCGATTTCACCTTTGAAGTTTCCTGCCCAATGCATATTGTCCGTCATACCTTCCATGTGCATCAAAGCCATATAAGGAGAAGCGTAATAATAAGAACCACCGGGCCAAACAGCACACGCTCCTAAAGCACTGCTACATTCTTCTTGCGTTTTCCAGAAATCTTCATCCGTGATTCCTGTCGGGTGGTCGTTTGTCAGAAAGTCTTCACAACCACAAAGTAAAAAAGAGGAGGCAAACACAGCCAACATCTTTTTATTTAATACATTATTTAATTTCATGACGTATATTCCTGTTTTAGAAGTTCAAATTAAGACCAAAAGAATACGTTTTCACCATTGGGTAAGAACTCATCTGCCCCTTTCCTTCCGGGTCGATCAAATCGTCCTGTGCAAAAGTAAACGGGTTTTGTGCATTGACATACACACGGATACTCTGGATACCCATCCTCTTCAAAGCCATCTGGTCGAATGTATACCCCAATTGGATATACTTGATACGGCAATAGCTTGAATTGAAACGCCAGAAATCGGATTGGCGGTGGTTGTTACCATAAGATGCATTCGGAGCCAAACGCGGATAGCGTGCACCGGTATTGGTCGGTGTCCAATAATCCATTTGGGCAGTGATTGGTGTCAAACCATCCCCTGTAATATCCAATCCGTATGAGAACGGAGCTGTATAGTAAGATTCCGAACCGCTTACGCCTTGGAACAACGTTTCAAAACTCCACTTCTTCCAATTCAACGAAATGTTGGCAAAATAGTTCAACTTCGGCTGATCATCACCACGTACCACACGGTCATCAACTGTAATACTACCATCCTTATCGGTATCAATATAGTGGATATCACCCGGCTGCTGCCCGTCATAGATAACCACCCCTTCTTTCGGGATCCAATTTCCGCTGGCATCTTTCGTGAAGTCGCTTTCCTGCAACAATCCATCGGATGGATAAACATAATAACTGTTCAAAGCATATCCCTCTGTATGGATACGGGTACCGTTGTCATACGGGCCACCAAACAACTCTTCGATTTCATTTTCATTATGGCTCAGACCACCATGGATGTTAAACGAGAAGTCTTTCGTCAATTGCTTTCCGTAATTCAGATCCAATTCCCAACCACGGTTTCTCAGTTTACCGGAGTTTAATAGAACTCTCTTGTTTTTACCCAAAAACGTACCACCGATAAAAGATGTTGGCGGTGCAAGAATCAAATCGGTAGTCAACTTGTTGTAATAGTCGAACGTGATATCCAAATCCTTAAACAAGGTCATATCGAAACCGACATCCAACATACGAACCGTTTCCCAAGTCAGATTCGGGTTACCGAATTCCGTTTCAGTACCGTCGCCTGGACTAATCAAATTCTGGTATTTGTACAAGCCTATGTTTTCATTACCCAACATACCATAAGATCCTCTGATCTTCATGTGGTTGACAAATGACAATTCCTTCATGAAGTTTTCCTCCGTCACGTTCCAACCGGCACCTATAGAGGGGAACACACCATATTTATGCCCTTTTCCGAAACGAGAAGATCCATCACGACGAATCGTACCTTCAAACAAATAGCGATCGTTGAATGTATAGTTGGCTTTGGCAAACAAAGAAACCATTGACCACCGGTCCCAGTTTCCACTATTGGTTTGTTCTTGGTTATAACCTCCCAATACGAATAAACGATGTTTATCTTTTTCTAAGGTATATTCAACCGTACTTCCTAAATAGTAATAAGAACTACGGTTTTGAGAAGCATTGTTGATAGCCCCCCATGTTTGCAAGAACACATCCGTTTCGTAATCGAAGAAGTTATAAGAACGGCGTTTTTCTGTATTAGCCGAACTGCTGACACGGTAAGAATATTGTCCACGGACGATCAACTTCGGAATGATCTCCCAACGAGGAGCAATATTGATACTTACGTTATCCTCCAAGGCTTTGAATTCACCACCCCGTTCAATCATGGCTGCCGGGTTGCGCTGCTCCGGACGGTTACCATAAAAAACAACATCGCGTCCCTCTTTCATCGGATAAACCGACATGACATTAGACGGTGTACGATAAATGAACTCTAGAATCTTGCTTGCATGGTTACCACCACGATACATCGGTTCGTAACGGTTCGTACGGTACGCATTGAAGTCCATGTTGACAGAGAGGTTATCCAACAAATTGACCGACGTATTGGCACGGATATTCAAACGGTCTGATTTTGCTTTTTCTATCAAACCCTGGTTCTTCAACCAGTTAACATTCAAAGCAAAACGGGCAAAGTTACTACCACCGGATATACCGACAGAGTGGTTTTGGATGAAACCGTCCTTAAACATATAATCCGCCCAGTCCGTATTCGGATACTTGATCGGATCTGTTTGGTTGCGAGTAGCATCGATAGCCTCTTGCGAATAAGTCGGATCACCACCAATATTTTGCTGTGCAATATTGGTCATTTCCATAAAAGTAGCGCCATCTACAAATTTGGGCAAATAAGTAGCTTTTTGAACACCGACATATCCATTATAGCTAACATTTACTTTACCCGGCATACCACGCTTGGTCTTTACCACGATGACACCATTGGCTGCGCGGGCACCATACATGGCAGCAGCAGCGGCGTCCTTCAAGACGGTCATACTCTCAATCGTATTCGGGTCAAGATTATTCATATTCATCGGAATACCATCCACCAACACCAACGGGTCGTTGTTTGTGTTAAGAGAAGAGATACCACGAATCTTGATCACGGCATTGTCGGCACCCGGAAGACCGGTTCTCTGTGAAACGTACAAACCAGTGATACCCCCCTGCAAAGATTGTGACAAAGAAGTAATAGGTTTTGTTATCAAATTAGCTGTTACGTTCAATGTAGATACGGCAGAAACGGAGTTCAAACGCTTTTCTTCCGACATACCGGTTACGATTACTTCATCCAATTCTTCCGAGTCGGCCGTCATAGCGACAGACAAGTTACTGATTTGACGGGATACAACGTATTCGTAATCTTTAAAGCCAATGTATTTAAACACCAATATATCTCCTCTTTTGGCTTTGATACTGAAATAACCGTTTCCATCGGTAATCGTACCCAATGTTGTACCTTTTATGACTACATTCACACCTGGCAATGACATAGGTGGTTCTACATTTTCCATGACCTGCCCCTGGATAGTCCATTCACGGTCGTCAGTAATCTCATCAACCCCTGGTTGATTACCCGAGAATGTATTCTCTACTGTAATATCGCCCCCAGCAAATCCAACAGGCGAACCGGCAGCCCACAAACTTGGTCCTCCTCCTAGCAAAGCACTGCTCAGCGAAACAAATAAAAGCGAACGCTTTAAAACTTTTTGATTAGATAACAGAAAAAAAACTGTGTTCTTCATAATGTTATTATTAATAGTTGATTAAATTCATTTTCTGTTTGTAGCAAAGGGTCATAATTTATCTGATGATTAACAACTGTTCTTATAACCCTGTTTGAACTGTGATAATTTTTACTTTCTCCTAATAGCCCTCCTTTCTTTAATTTAGATTAACATTACTGAGGGCGAAATTACAGTTACCACAAAATTCAATGGGAGCAAATCAGATTTAACAGAAGATAATATTGTACTTGAAGGGAGAAAAATTGGTTTTTATAGGGATAAAACTGTATCAAACAAAACACAATCGACTAACTAACAGCACATTAACCAAAACACAATAATACTGTAGTTCTAGGAGAACTATGTTAATATGGGCAAATATAACGTATTTTTATTCATTTTTCTAATAATATTCCATAGTTCTATCAAAAAGAAGAGAAACGAATGTGTTATAGATTGTATATATTACATAACATA